>DATLRT010000013.1:0-8886 GCA_035534575.1 Candidatus Acidiferrales bacterium | reverse complement strand
GTCTCCCTTCTTGCCCGACTGGGCCAGGACCTTGCCGATAAGGAACTGCATGGCTTCCTTCCTTCCGCTCTTGAATTCATCTACAGCCTTTTTATTCTCTCCGACAACGTTTTTAACTATTTGCTCTATGTCCCCTGTGGTTACCTCCGCGCCGCCCCTCTCGAGGAGCTTGCCCGGGGAGGTCCCCGTGTCGACATACTCCTTCACCAGCTCCTTTGCGTACCTCTCGCTCAATGTCCCCTTCTCTATTAGGGTGAGCATCTCGACGAAGGTGTCCGGCTTCACCTTTGAGCTCCTTATCTTCTCCGACCTCCAGTTGAGGCTCTTGAGTATGTAGTTCATCAGCCAGTTGGCCACTATGTCCGGCTTGGGGTAGAGCTTGCAGCTCTGCTCGAAGAAGTCGGCGAGGTTCTTGTCAGTGTAGACAAGGACGTGGGAGGTGTACTCGCTTGTGCCGTAGTCCCTGACGAACCTCTGGACGCGCTGGTCAGGAAGCTCGGGCATGTTCTTCTTCAGAGTCGCAATCATCGCCTTGCTTATCGTGACTGTGGGAAGGTCGGGGTCGAATATGTATCCGTAATCCTCCTCGTACTCCTTCTTCCTCAGGCTCTTGGTGGTCTTCATCTCCGCGTCGAAGTGCCTTGTCTCCCTCTGTATCTCGACCTCCATCCTCTTGAGCCCGTTCTGTCTCACTATCTCGTAGTTTAGCGCCTTCTCCACGTTCTCGAATCCGGTTATGTTCTTGACCTCTACCCTCTCCCCCCCATCAATCGAGATGTTAGCGTCCACCCTCAGGGTCGCCTCCTTTGCTGAATCGTAGACTCCGAGGTGCTCCAGTATCGATGAGAGCTGCTCAAGGAACGCCCTCACCTGCTTCGGGCTGGTGAAGTCCGGCTCCGTTACTATCTCGGCAAGCGGGACTCCTGCCCTGTTGTAATCCATGTGAACGTACTCCGACGAAGTTATGTCGCCGTTGACGTACATCAGCTTCGCGGGGTCCTCCTCTATGTGTACTCTCCTTATCCTCACCTTGTCCTCTCCCGTTGTGAGGTATCCCTCAGTGGTGAGCGGAGCCTCGTACTGAGTTATCTGGTAGTTCTTCGAAAGGTCAGGGTAGAAGTAGGTCTTCCTAGAGAAGAAAACAGTCTCGGTGACCTTGCAGTTGAGCGCCATCCCTATCATCAGCCCGTACTCTAGGACCTTCTTGTTGAGCTTGGGCTTTGAGCCCGGAAAGCCGAGGCAAATCGGACAGGTGTTTTGGTTCGGCTCCTTGTCCCTGTGGTCGGTGCTGTCGCTGCAGAATATCTTGCTCGCGGTGTTGAGCTGCGCGTGAACCTCTACACCGATCATTACGCTCATTCCAATCCCTCCACAGCCGCAGAAATCCCTATTATCTTTTCCTCGTTGAAGTGGTCGCCTATGAGCTGCATGCCAACCGGGAGGCCTTCTATCTTGCCCACCGGAACCGAGACCGTTGGCAATCCGCACATGTTTGCGGCAGTGGTCATGAGGTCCATGTTGTATATCTCGATCGGGCTCATCTTCTCTATGTCGGAGAACCTCGGCGCGAGTATCGGCATAGATGGCGTTGCAACGGCGTCGAAGCCCTTGAACACCGACTTGAACTCCTCAGTTATCTTCGCCCTTACCCTCATCGCCTTTATGTAATAAGCCTCACGGAATCCGGTCATCCTTGCGTATGTGCCGAGTATTATCCTCCTCTTCGCCTCCGTGCCGAATCCCTCGCTCCTCACCTTTGAGAAGTACTCGTCGAAGTTACCCTTCAGCTCTGGCTGCATACCGTACCTGAGCCCGCAGAACTTGGCCAGGTTGGTTGATGCCTCTGTTATCGCGATCATGTAATAGGCAGGTATGGAGTACTTGGTGAGCGGCATGTCCACCTGCTCGACTACCATACCCTGTGACTCCATCTTCTCCGTGGCCTTCATCACGAGCCCTGCCACCCTTTTATCGGTTGTGCTATCGAAATACTGTTTCGGCAGCGCGATTCTCGGCTTGGCTGGAGCCTTTGACTTGGTGAAATCCACGGCTGACACATTGGCGCTTGTGGAGTCCATTGGGTCGTAGCCCGAGATTACCGACAGGCCAAGCGCTGCGTCGTAGACATTCTTCGCAATTACGCCTATCTTGTCCATGCTGTTGGCGTAATCAATGAGCCCGTACCTCGATACCCTGCCGTATGTTGGCGTTATGCCAACCGTCCCAGTGAATGCGGCAGGTGCGGTTATGCTGCCTCCCGTGGACTGTGCAATCGCTATGTGTGGGAAATCTGCCGCTGCGGTAAGTGCCGCTGCACCGCCGCTGCTGCCTCCGCAGCTCCTTTCCGTGTCAAGCGGGTTCCTCGGAATGCCGTATGCGCAGTTTGTGGAGAAGGTGCCGAAGCCGAACTCGTCCTGAGCCGTCTTGCCGAGTATGAATGCGCCCTCGCCTTTTATCTTGGAGATCGCTGTGGCATCGAAAGGCGGTATGTATCCCTCAAGTATCTTGGACCCGGCGGTGGTCATTATGCCCTTTGTACAGATGTTGTCCTTGACCGAAACCGGAAGCCCTGCGAGAGCGCCCTTGGGCTTGAAGTCTACGTCCTCGTTTAGCGTGATGAATGCGTTGTACTTTTTCTGTATCTGCTTCGCCTGCTCGATGAATTCTGGGATAGTCTCGCTCGGGTCTATGCTGCCCTCTTTGACCCCTGCGATATACTCCCTAGCGGTAGCGACCAATGGAACACCTATACTATCTTCGGTCCCTTGAAGAACTTGCCCTCCTTGTGCCTTGAGTTGCCCAGCGGGTCCCACTCAGTGCCCTTGGCCTCGTCCTCCCTCCAGACGTTCTCCACCTTGACCGGGTGGAACGCGGGCTCTTCGTCCAGCTTAAGCTCTTCCATGACCTTGAATGCGGACAGCACATCGCTGAGCTCCCTTGTGTAAGACTCCTTCTCCGAGTCGGTGAGCTCCAGCCTTGATATCTGGCATATGTGGTCAATGAGCTTCCTGTCTATCTTCGAATAATCAGGCATATGAACGACCCGAAACCGTGTAATCGATTATTGCGTAAGCGAGCTATTTAGACTTTTGTATCCTATCTTTACTCCTTAAGGAAGGGGCAGTTGCGCGGGGCTTTTATGCCGCGCAAACGTGATGCAATGGACAACCAAACCTTATCGGAAAGGATAGCAATAGTGGATTCGTCGGACCTCAAGTCCGACCTGCAGTCGTGGCCTGAGTTTGCCAGGAGATCGCTTGACTCCACCCCCTCGCTGAAGGTGGGGAGGAAGGTGGGATACGTGGTGATGGCGGGCATGGGAGGCTCGGGCATAGTGGCGGACGTGATAACAGACATAGCATACCAGGGCGCTTCCAAGCTTCACTTCCAGGTGTTCAACAACTACCACATACCGGAGTCGATAAGCCCGGATGCGATGGTCATAGGTATAAGCTGCAGCGGCAACACCGCAGAGACCCTGATGTTCCTCTCGCAGGCAGAGGCGAAGGGCATAAGCGGATACGCGGTGGGATCAGGGGGCAAGATGGAGGAGTTCGTAAAGGCAAGCAAGAACTTCACGCTGATAAAGACCCAGATGCTCAAGGTGCAGAGGGCATCCTTCCCGGGGCTGATATTCCCGCTGCTGAAGTTCCTCTCTGAAAACGAGCTGCTCAACATAAGCAGCACGGAGATGGACGACACAATCAACTGCATGAAGGAGGTCAGGGACGAGTGCGTAATACTCGACCCGTCGAAGAACAGGGCGCTCGACATCGCGATGAAGATAGTCGACCACGACAGGTTCTTCATACCGATAATATACGGATCAAGGCTGACAAGGGCCGCGGGGAGAAGGTTCAGGCAGTCGCTCAACGAGAACACGAAGGTACACGCGTTCAGCGGAGAGATACCGGAGGTCTGCCACAACTCAATAGTGGCCTGGGACACAGACAACTCCCTGCCGGGCAATGGCATGGTGGTCGAGGGGCACAAGATAAGGAGCATACCGGTGCTACTGAGATTCGACGACGACCCTGCGGAGATAAAGGCGCGCTTCGACGTGATGGCGCAGATACTCAAGGAGTCAGGAGCGGAGCCGATAGATGCGCCCTATGTGGGCAAGGGCTACCTCTGCAGGACGCTCTCCATGATATATTTCATGGAGTATGTCACGTACTATGCGGCGATACTCAGGGGAGTCAACCCGATAGTGACTCCTTCGATAGACAAGCTGAAGTCGAGGCTTGCTGCGATAGGAAAGGGATTCTGAGCGATTCTACGGGGTGAGCCTCTTCCTGTCCCTTGGGAAGAGCACAGACCCCTATTTTAATGATAGTTTATCATTGATGCCTGTTTTTTTTATAATTTCAAGGTAAGATGCGAATTCGGAGTCATCCACCATATTCTTCGTGCGAAATCCATGTGTACCAGTTATATCAAAGCTGTGTTTCTTATCCGACGTAACGATTGTTATGTTCGTATGGGCGAACCACCCGCCACGTTTAAGTTCTAGGCTTATTATATCTGGATAGGCAATTAGGAAATTGGATTTGTTGTCTTTCAGGATGAAGTCCGGACCATATTCAAGCATCTTTGCTATGGCTTCATCAACCTGTTTTTTTACCTTCTCACTTGCGAGATACATAGCTGAAATAGAACCGATAGATGTTGCCGCGCCACCTTTGAACCCACCGCCACCCAATACGTCTCCAGCGGTTGCGCCTGCTAGGCCACTTAGAAACAGCTCCGTCATGTATTTCCCTCCCAAATCAGTAACTATTATTCCGGAGTCGGTAAAGAACAACATCCGAGAGGATAAGTGGACTAGCTCTTTCGTGGGTACAACAAAATATATTTCGCCTAGAATTTGATTTCCCATGAAAAGCACCCACTTTACGGTGTCAACCTCTTCCTGTCCCTTGGGAAGAGCGAGCACTCCCTTATGTTCTTTGCTCCCGTTATCTGCATGGTTAGCCTCTCTAGGCCTATGCTCCATCCGGAGTGCGGGGGTGCGCCGCACCTGAAGGCGTTTATGTAGAACTCGAAGTTCTTCGGGTCGAGCCCCTTCCTCTTCAGCGCCTCGATGAGGAGCTCGGGAACGTGTATCCTCTGCGCTCCGCTCGATATCTCCAATCCCTTATAGATGAAGTCGAAGCTGTTTGTCAGCTCGGGGTTGTCCTTCTTTGGCATCGAGTAGAATGCCCTGAGCTCTGTGGGGAAGTCCTTTACTATCACGGCGTCGCCGTACAGCTCCTTGAGGCTGGTCTCGTACTCCCTTGAGAAGTCGTGGCCGAAGTGTATCTCAGGGTGCTTGGCCTTCAGCGCCTCGATTGCGTCGGCGTAAGATACTATCTTCACCTTGGGCACCTCGAGAGTAGTGCCGAGCACGTCGAGGTCCTTCTGGTTCTTCTCCTTGATTGCGGTTATTATCGCGATAACCGTCTCCGATATGAGCTTGATAACGTCATCAGCATCAGCGAATCCCATCTCGATATCCATCTGGTTGGACTCAGTGGTGTGGTATACTGTGTTTGACTTCTCTGCCCTGAACACAGGCATAATCATGACTACCCTGTCCATTCCGCCGATCACCGCGAGCTGCTTGTACAGTTGAGGTGACTGCGCGAGATATGCGTTCTTCTCGAAGTATGCCACAGGGAAAAGTTCGTTTCCGCCCTCGCTTGCCTCCGCTATGATTGATGGCGTCCTTATCTGCCTGAAGCCCTTCGCTAGCAGGCTGTTCATGAACGTCTCTAGTATCGTGGACTGTATGTTGAATATCGCGGATGAGCTTGCCGTCCTGAGGTCTATGTAACGATTGTTTAGCCTCACGTCGATATCAGCAGGTACCTTGCCCGTGACCTCGAACGGTATCTGGGTTGAGAGTGGGTTCAGGTTGTGCACCTCGATGGGCACTATCTCGAATCCCTGTTTGGCCTCCTTGCTCTTCTTCACTGTGCCCTTCACCGAGACCACGCTCTCCTTCTGGAGCGACATGTCCTTCCTGAGCTTCTCTTCAGTTACGCCTTCCTTTCCTATGACCTGTGCTATCCCGCTCCTGTCCCTTACAAGCAGGAATGTTATCTTCGCAGTCTCCCTTACCTCGTGAACCCATCCGGCTATGATGACCTCATGGCCGTCCATCTCCGCGGTTATCTCGCCTATGTAATGGGTCCTTATCATGATATCGCCTATCGCCTACACGTATGTCAGCCAGCTGGAGAACTCCTTGTCCTTGCCAGTGACTATATCCTTGAACTTTGAGCTGAGCATCTTGGTTATCGGGCCCTCCTTGCCGTCCGCAATCTTTATCCCGTCGACGTCGATTATTGGCATCATCTCCGCGGCGGTGCCCGTGAAGAACAGCTCGTCAGCGGTGTATAGCTCCTCTTTGTGAATAGATCTCTCTTCAACCTGAAGTCCGGCGTTCTCCGCTATCTTGATTATCGAGTCCCTTGTTATGCCGAGAAGGATGTCGGAGCCCTTGTCCGGCGTCACAAGTTTGTTATCCACGACCAGAAATATGTTCTCCCCGGATCCCTCCGCGACGTGGCCGCCGCTGGAGAGCAGTATAGCCTCGTCAAAGCCCGCAGCCTTCGCCTCGCCGTTGGCTATTATGGAGTTGAGGTAGTTGCCGCTTCCCTTCGCCCTCGACGGCAGGATGGCGGAGTTTATCCTCCTTATCGAGGATATCTTACAGCGTATGCCCTTTGCGCTGGCCTCGCCGAAATATGCACCGAAGTTGGTGGCGTAAACGTAAATGCTGGTCTTCTTCCCGGTTGTGTTGAGCCCTACCTGTGAGTCGTTGTAGAAGCCGAACGGCCTTATGTAGCAGTGGCCCAGCTTGTTGGCCTTTACCACCGAGATTATCGCATCGGATATTTGCTTTGCAGTGAAGTTGAGCGGCATCCTGAGTATCTTGGCGGTATTCACCAGCCTCTTGACATGGTCGCCCAACCTGAATATAGCGGTGCCCTTTGCCGTCTCGTAGCCCCTTATGCCTTCGAATATACCGCTTCCGTACTGCATTGAGTGGTTCATTATCGGCACTACCGCCTCGTTAAAGTTGAGCATCTTGCCGTCAAGCCATACCTTGTAGGTCAGCGTCTTGGGGTTTCCTGAGTCCCACGATTCCGCAGAGCGAGTAGCCATTCGGTGCACCTTTTATCGTTATTGGCAGCGAAGCTATAAATCCTTTACCGAGAGAGGTAAATGGTGTAGTTTATGCCGATTGAGAAGAAGCACAAGAACGATTCGGACAGCAATATGACCCGCTCGTTTAGTGAGAACCAGACGCTTGAGATAAAGATAAGCGGCAAGGGAGCCGAAACGCTCAAGACAGTGCTTAGCGCTGAGATAGCAAAACGGGCCACGGCGTTTCTGCCGGGACCAGACCATGCACTTGATGCCTTCAAGAAGCTGAACGACCAGATAGGGCAACAGATGGGCAAAGACACAGTCGTAATAGAGATGGACGCTTTCCAGCTTCGGATGCTGAGGGGCCTGTTCGAGAAAAAAGACCCAAATGGCGTCAAGAAGAAGTTTATAGAGATTATCAACCAGATTGAGAAGCATGAGGATTTTCAAGATGAAAACTGATGGAATGGAAAAGGTTGCATCCCAACTGCGGGAGCACGGGCTCACGCCATTCCAGATAAAGGTGCTGCTCGCAGTCTCCAAGGTTCCGCGCGGCAAGACGGTCACATACGGCCAGCTCGCAAGGATGTCAGGCCATCCCAAGGCTTACAGGGCTGTGGGCACGGCGCTCAACAAGAATCCCTTTCCGGTAAAGATACCGTGCCACAGGGTGATTAGGAGCGACGGAGATATCGGCGACTACTTCTACGGCAGGACGAGGAAGATGGAGCTCCTCAAAGCCGAGGGAGCCATCAGACGCTTATAGGTTCTGCCGACTTAAACTCTGGATTATTGGCTGGCTCGGACCTGAGCCTGACGGCGCTGCCGTGCACAAGCTCAGCCTCGTAGCTCACCGATGAGCCTGCCTTCTCCCTGACCCTGATTGTCATCTTTGCGCTGCCCGAGGCCTTCAGTATATCGAATGCCTGGGCGAAGGTCACAAGACGCGGCTCATTCTCCTCGTTGACCTTGTGCAGGTCTATAAAGTTACTTTTCTGCATGGGAGAGGGCTCTAGCCGGTTCTCCGTCCGCTCGTAGTTCTTGCTGGTGTAGAAGCTGACCAAGCATCTGGGGTTCTCTCCCTTGAAGGAGATCATCATGTACGCTGAGTTATCCAGGTTGCCGATGCTGGCATACATGAAGCTCTTGACGGCTGTGGCGAATTCCGCCAGTTCTCCTACCGCCATAACCTTCTGCGCCATCACGTCTTTTTTCGTTTGCATTCCATCACCGATTTCTTAAGCATGAGTTGGCCGGGTACCCGCCCGGCCAACAACCCTCTCCACCCAGACGTTCTATTCTTACCTGAATGTCATCGCGCCCCTAGCGCTTATGCTGTACTCTATCCCTGCTCCTATCCCCCTCATCCGCTGGGTATAGGTGAGCTCGAAGCCCTTGACGAGCTCGTCCTTGCTCTTCCCTATCTTACCCACCTCTTCCATCCCAGGCTTCGTAAGCGACAGAGGCTTGCCTATCTCCTCCCTTGTTGCGAACTCGAGCAGACCCATATCCTTGAGCCTGTTGAGATTGTACCACACCGAGCTCTTGGAGAACCCATACTCCTCCTCCATGTAGTTGACGAAGCTCGACGCTGTGTCGATACTATCACTTCCAATCTCAAGCAACAGCAGTTGCTCGCGCTTGCCAAGTTTCGTTTTCTTATCCTCTACTCTATATACCATTTGTGCCACATAAACCACCTCAGACGTTAAAAGAAGCGTAACGGATTTATGCGGCCAAACGGTTTAC
>DATLRT010000012.1:0-5083 GCA_035534575.1 Candidatus Acidiferrales bacterium | reverse complement strand
CTCGCTCACGTAGCCGTTCGAGACCTCGACAACATCACCTGAGTTGACCTGCTCTATCGACTCTCCCCAGAGAGACATAGGTATAGATCCCGTGTCGTCCTGCAGCACTATGTTGCATACGCTCAGTCTCTTTCCATACTTCGTGACAACCTCCCTCGGGTCGTCCTTCTGTATGACCTTCGCCTGTATCGTTACGTTACTTGCTCCTACTTTCAGATCAGTTATTTTCATTTCTACACCTTACAAATAGATTTCACTATTTCAGTATCCTTATGTTTGGAAAGCTATTTAACGTTTCGCCAATTGTGGAAGCGAGCTAGCCGGCCTTTTGGTATAAATTTATAGCCACTGCGCGACCTAACTAAACTATGGCGGAACCGGAGAGGATGCACCCCTCTTTCATCAACGCGATAAGGCAGAAGGAGCGTGTGCGAGAGAACCTCTCAAAGATAAGGCACAAGATAGGCGTGTACAGCGCCAAGGGGGGCGTCGGCAAGACGACAACCTCGGTAAACATAGCGTTCACGCTGATGAAGAAAGGATTCAAGGTGGGCCTGCTCGACGCTGACATAGACTGCCCTAACGTGGCGATGTTCCTTGGGATAGAGGAGAGGATGGAGGCGAAGATACCGCTAAGGCCGGTGGAGAAGATGGGCGTGAAGGTGGCATCGACAGCCATGCTGGTGGACGACATAAAGAAGCCGATAATCTGGAGGGGCCCGATAATAACCAAGATGCTGGGCGACTTCTTCGAGAACACGGAGTGGGGTGAGCTCGACTACCTTATAGTTGATCTGCCTCCGGGCACGAGCGACGCCCCGCTCACCATCATGCAGCTCCTAGACCTTGACGGATTCGTAATAGTCACCACCCCGCAGAGGATAGCGGCTACAAACTCCATAAGGTCGGGCCTGATGGCCAAGCGGATGAGCGTCTCGGTCCTGGGAGTAGTTGAAAACATGTCAACCGGCACCGTGAGCGAGAACACGAAGGGTGTTGCGGAGGCGCTCGGTGTAGAAGTGTTGGGTGTAATTGAGCAGAATCAGCTTTTCAACTCATGCAGCGATGCAGGGAAGGTGCCGGTGCTTGAGAACCAGGGGATAATGGATGTGTTCTCGGCAATAACCTCAAAAATCGTAGGTTAGGGTAGTAACAGAGTAGCCCTATTCACCAAAATTATGGTAAAACAGCCTGTTTTGCAGGGTTTGTAGAGAGTAGCGGCACCCTGCGATGTAGGTATAAATAGTTTTCTCTGCATATAGTAATAGGTCTTGTCTGAACTGCTATTTGTGATTTAGGAGAAGGCTTCATTTCATCATACTTTACTCGTAAAAGAACGTGATATCTATGCCAGAAAATCAACTAGGGGGACAACAGATACTGTTACTGCCAGAAGGATCTAGCAGGGTTCTGGGAAGGGACGCGCAGAGGACGAACATAGCGGTAGGCGTGGCAGTTGCCAACGCGGTCAAGACCACGCTCGGTCCGAAGGGAATGGACAAGATGATGGTCAGCGACCTCGGAGACATTGTGATAACTAACGACGGTGCGACGATACTGGAGGAGATGAACGTCGAGCACCCTGTAGCTAAGATAATGGTCGACATAGCCAAGACACAGGACAAGGAGGTCGGTGACGGCACCACGAGCGTAGTGATAATGGCGGGAGAGCTGCTCAAGGGAGCCGGCGACCTGCTGGAACAGGGAATCCACCCCACCACGGTGATAAGGGGTTACAAGATGGCTGCAGAGAAGGCCAGGCTCATACTAGAGGCGAAGGCAGACAGCGCCAACCCCAACGATGAGACCACGCTGCAGAAGATAGCGATGGTGTCGATGGGCTCGAAGAACATAGGCGACGACAAGACGAAGGCTATGCTGTGCAAGCTCGTCATCAACGCGGTCAAGCAGGTCATGGAGAAGAGCCAGACCGGAAAGATCCTGATAGACCACGACTTCATAAAGCTGGAGAAGAAGGCCGGCGGAAGCGTGAACGACACGCAGTTCATAAACGGAGTGCTGATAGACAAGGAGGTCTCACAGCCTAACATGCCGAAGGCGATAGCTAGCGCGAAGATAGCGCTGCTGGACCTGGCGCTGGAGATAGAGAAGACCGAGACCGATGCAAGGATTGAGATAACATCACCGGACCAGATGCAGGCGTTCCTGCAGCAGGAGGAGAGGACGCTCAAGGAGATGGTCGAGAAGATCAAGAAGAGCGGAGCCACAGTCGTAGTCACACAGAAGGGGATAGACGACGTGGCACAGCACTTCCTTGCGAAGGCCGGGATAATGGCGATAAGGAGGGTCAAGAAGAGCGACATAGAGAAGCTCGGAAGGGCGACTGGGGCGAAGATAGTCACAAGCCTCGACGACCTGAACGCAAAGGACCTCGGATTCGCGGGCAACGTTGAGGAGAGGAAGATCAGCGGAGAGCAGATGGTCTTCGTGGAGAAGTGCAAGGACCCGAAGAGCGTCACGATATTCGTAAGGGGAGGCACGCAGCAGGTTGTGGACGAGGCGGAGAGGTCCATAACAGACGTCATCGGCGCGGTGTCAAGCGTTGTCGAGAGCGGCAAGTACGTAATCGGCGGAGGCAGCATCGAGATAGACCTCGCCAACGGGCTGAGGGAGTACTCCAGCGACGTGGGCGGAAGGGAGCAGCTTGCGATCCAGAAGTTCGCGGACGCTCTTGAGGTAATACCCAAGACGCTGTCGGAGAGCGCGGGAATGGACGCGATCGACACTCTTGTGCAGCTTAGGACAAAGCACAAGGGCAAGGGCGGGGGTGTCTACGGCGTGGACATCTTCAGCAACACGGTCAACGACATGCAGAAGCTCGGAGTGTACGAGCCGATGAAGGTCAAGCAGCAGGCGATATCAAGCGCCAGCGAGGCCGCAGAGATAATACTCAGGATAGACGACATGATAAGCTCAAGGGGCAGGTCGCGCGGAGGAGGACCGGGAGGCCCTGGCGGCATGCCTGGAGAGGGCATGGAATAATCAGCAATTGAGCAGAGCCCCATGAACAACATCGTCATTATCACAGGCTCCCCGGGAGTGGGGAAAAGCACCATGATAAGGAGCATAGCCGAGGGCGGAAAGTACAACATAATCAACGTGGGCACCTTCATGCTGGACATCGCGATGAAGGAGGGCATAGTGAAGGACAGGGACGAGCTCAGGTTTCTCAACAAGGATGTCGTGCGAAAGCTGCAGGACAGGACCTTCACTGACATAGCGAAGATGGAGGGCAAGATAATACTGGACACCCACGCCTCCGTCGAGTCGAACGGAAGGTTCGTGCCCGGCGTGCCCTTCGACACGATGAGGATCATCAAGGACAACATCCACGGCATCATCTACATCGACGCGCTGACTGAGGAGATAATGAAGAGGGCGATGGGCGATACCAAGAGGACAAGGAACACTGACGAGGCGTTCATAGACGCCCAGAGGGGGATAAACCTCTCGATACTCTCGATGTACTCCACATACTTAAATATTCCATTATACGTAATATTCAACAGGCAGGACAGGCTTGACGAGGGAGTGAAGAGCCTCGGGGAGCACCTGGAACAGATATTCAGTGAATAAATGGGGCTAATACCAGTCATAACGCTGCCGATGAACGCGGAGGTCATAATAGTAGGTGTGGGAATATGCTACACCATGCTCACCGTAGTGCTGCAGAGGAAGCTCACCAACCCTAAGAAGCTCAGGGAGATACAGGGAAAGATGAAGGAGCTGACCAAGGAGATGAATGACATGGCGAAGGCCAACGCCACGAAGGAGCAGATAGCGGCGAAGCAGAGCCAGCTTATGCCGCTGATGGGAGAGAGCATGCGTGCGCAGCTCAAGTCGATGTTCGTGCTGCTGCCGATGTTCGTGCTCTTCTACTACCTGCTCGTGCCCAACCTGCCGCTGGGCGTGACCGACGCTACGGCGAGCATAAAGACGCTGTTCTTCTACACGGTGTTCGGGTTCGGCATGGTTATGCTGGTAATAACCACGCTCTACGACAGGAGGAAGGCCAGGATAGACAAGCTGCAGGCGCAGACAGTACAGTGACAAGTATCATATTGAAAAGGTGTTTGATTTGCCGAAACCAATGCATAGGTCAAGAAGCTTCAAGAAAGCGAACAGGATCACTTCCACGGGAAGGAACGTAATACACTACACGAGGGCCAAGCCGAAGATGCCGCACTGCGCGATATGCAGGCAGGAGCTCAACGGGATAAGCCTGAGCCCAAACGGGGGCAAGTCCAGGAGGACGAACAGCAGGCCCTTCGGGGGAGTGCTCTGCGCGAAGTGCACGGCCGAGGTAGTGAAGCTCGGAAGCAGGATAGAGCAGGGGGACATGAAGCTCAACGACATCGGGATAAAGCAGAGGTCGTTCGTGCTGCAGTTGGTTGCCCACTAAGACCGGTAGCGGTAGTTCGTTATGATCAGGATATGCATCAGCGGCTTGACGGCCAGCGGGAAGACCTCGCTGGGCCACATGCTCGCTGAGGAGCTGAGCATAACCCACATAACGAAGCACACCCTCGACACTTACCATAAGACAATGGAGGAGGCGAAGAGGGGCGGGGAGAGGCACATCAACATAGTGGAGATGGGCGACAGGAGGTTTGCCAAGCAGTTCGACGACGAGCTGGTCGCGATGGCTGAGAAGAGCAATTGCGTCGTCACCACATGGCTCGGTCCGTGGCTTGTTAAGGACGCGACGCTGAGGGTCTGGCTCAACGCCCCGATAGAGGAGCGGGCTGCGAGGAGGGCGAAGGAGCTGAAGGTTCAGCCCGAGGAGGCGAAGAAGATAGTTGAGGAGAAGGACAGGTTAACCATAAATGCTTTCAATGAGATACAGAATATAGATGTCAACGACCACTCGGCCTTCGACGTGGAGCTCAATACCCACAGGCTCTCGCTGAAGGAGATGGTGGCGGTGATATCGATGATGGCGCTAAGCAAGGAAAAAAAATTGTTTGTGTGATGACATGTTGTTAGAACAAGGAAGAGTCTGTATAAAGAAATACGGAAGAGACGCAGGAAGCAGGGCAGTGGTAACGAAGGTTATTGACGC
>DATLRT010000011.1:0-9933 GCA_035534575.1 Candidatus Acidiferrales bacterium | reverse complement strand
TATCACTTGAATATCACAGATAGAAATTGCCAGCCTGAGCCGTCAATTAGCAGTATTTAGATATTAGCACAGAAAGGTATATATAAGTTATATTGTGTTATCTGACAGTATCTGCTATTAGTGGTATTATGCGACAAGCCAAGGCCCAGTCCGCAATGGAGTATCTTATGACCTATGGATGGGCCATCCTCGTCATAGCGGTGGTGCTCGCGGTCATGTTTTCCCTCGGGCTTTTCAACGCAAACACCTATGGAGGAAGGGCGCACGCCGGCTCGTGCACAATCCAGAGGCCCTACGGGCCAAACACAACACAGCTCATAAGCCTTGCAGGTGTGTGCAATGGACAGATGCCGCAGTTTGTCGCCATGTTCAATGGACAGAACGCCTATGTTAGCTTTGGTAATCCAGTTACACTCAGTAGCGAGAGCGGACCTGGTATCGGCTCATCAGAGTCCATGAGCCTATGTATGTGGTATGACCCAATCAGCACGGCGGGCTATAATGGGATTGCAATGAAGTCAGTGCAGCCCCCTAGCTCAGGAAATGAGTGGGAGTATTTTGTGGACAGTAGAACTTCTCAGGGGTACTCGGTAAATTCACACATTTACAATTATAGCGTTGCAGGATACAATACGGGATCGCTCCCAAAGGCGAATACCTGGTATTTTACATGCTTTACATTCGACGCCCAGCCTAGCGTCGCTACTTCATATTATTATCTAAACGGCAGGCAGTTTAACGGCGCGTTCTCTGAGTCTCTTTATACCACTTATAATGTTGGTGGAACAGGTAATTTTGTTATAGGCGTTGGCCCAGGCGGCTACTCTAATGTAGAGATATCGAATGTGCAGGTCTATTCCTCTGAGATATCCGCGAACGACGTAAACGCACTTTATCTGGAGGGCATAGGTGGGGCACCAGTGAATTTGCAAAGCCTTGTTGGGTGGTGGCCCCTAAATGGAGATGCGGTTGACTACAGTGGAAATGGCAACAACGGCGCTATGGCCAACGTGATATTGAATTCCCAGTGGACCAACGGGTACACGCAGCCCTGACTAGTTCTGTATGTAGGAGTTGCAACCGGCAGGCTGGTTGAAGTTGTTGCTCAGTATCAGCCTGAGGTATCCGATGTACGGTATGTCTGCCACCACCTTGCCCTGAACGTATGTCAGGTTGGCAGGGTAGTTGCCGTACTGAAGATCCAGGCCGGGGTTGTTGTCCCCCTTGGTGAGCGTGTAATAGGTGCCGCTCGCGTTTATCACGGCGTAAACCCTGTGTACTATGTACCTGTCGCCCAACTGGTAGAAGAAGTCCTGGGCAATCGTCTGATACACTACGATGGAATTGTTAGCGTCGCCGGTTATCTGGTGTCCGTTGACTGTTATCCCATTGGTGTACGCCTCCTGCGCAATGGTGCCGTTAGAGTATTTTATGTCGGCTATGCCGCAGCTGTACTGCACAAGGTTTCCACTCTGCCACTCGGCGGAGATTAGCTGCGGGCTGCTGGATAGGGTGGCTCCCTTGTAGAGACCGACCTGGAAGCCCTGCGGAACCAGCTGCGAGACGACTATGTTGTCGCCCGTTTGCTTGTATGCAACGCACTGCAGCTGCTCGCTCGTTATGTTCTTGATGAAAGATTGGTACTGCTGTGCGGTCACGTTTATTATGGGCGCCTTGAGCCCGTTGGGTGTGGAAATCCCCTGTATGGCAACCATGTCGCCCCTGTTCAGGACTGGCAGCATTGAGCAGCTCGGCACCACATCAATCGGGTTGGATGTGTTGAGCACGAACTTCAGTACGAACCATGCGATGAGCACTATGGCTATCGCAAGACCCAGCTCGATTATGTTCTTCTTGTACCCCTCCTCCCTGAAACCGTTTATGACCTCGAGGGCTATCAACGTCACTATGACGAGGAAAAGCGCGATGCCGAGTATGGTGGAGTACAGTGGAGTGCCCTGGTAGAATATGTAAAGAGCGAACAGTGCGAAGAGCACGACGTAGAGCGGCAAGGTGTTCATTCCCTTGGCCTTTGACTTCCTTGACCTTCCCTTCCTTGCAGCCAATCAAGCACCTAACTGTTGGTTACCTCCTGTGCGGTCACGTTGAGGCCCACCACCTGCGACTCGTTGTCCTTCTTGGCCACACCGATCACATTGTCCGCATGTAGCAGCATCGTGTCCTTGTGGCTTACGACTATCATCTGTGACTGCTTTGCCAGCTCTTTTATGAGGAGCGAGAGCTTCTTCGCGTTGAGCTTGTCGAGGGAGCTGTCTATCTCGTCGAATACGTAGAACGCCATCTTGTTCCTTGTCTGAATGGCGAACAGCAGCATGAGCATCAGAAGCGCCTGCTCCCCTCCCGACATCTGTTCTGGGGTCATCTTCTTTTTTGCCGCGGAGGTTATGTTTATCATCAGTCCCGAGTTGAACGGATCCTTTGGCTCCTGCAGATACAGGAAGGCGGAGCCGTCAGATATGCTCGCGTAGAGCTTCTTGAAGTTGTCGTTGACCTCGGTGTATGTCTGGTTGAATATGTTGAGCTTCTTGGAGTCTATCTCCGTTATCATCGATATCACGGAAACCTTCTCGTTCTCCAGCACCTGAACCTTCTCCCTTGCGCTCTCCACGTCCCCTTTCTTGGAATCGTATATCTCAGGAGCCTTGAGGTTTACCGCGCCCAGCCTCTCCAAATCGTTCTTCGCTATCCCCATCTGGAGCTCCATCTTGTCCATGGCCATGTCGGCTATCTTGGACACCTCCTTGTAGGACAGGAGTTCCGCCTTTATGTCGTTAAGCCTCGTCTGTATCTGGTTCTTCTTGGACTCTATCTCCAGGGCCTCGTATCTTGCCCTCTCGAGGTTTGCGGAGAACTTGCCCTTCTCCGTGGTGAGCGCGGTTATCTTCGATTCGAACTGCTGGAGCTCCTTGTAGATCGTGGCCGACTTGCTGTCGTGGCCCCTTATCTTCTCCTGCAGCTCCTTCAGCCTTGCGGATCCCTCGTCAATCTCCTTCTGAGTCTCGGATATCTTTGCCTTCAGCTGCTTCGCCTCCGCAGCGTTCTTCGACATCTCCTCCTTTATCTCCGTGTGCCTCTTATCCCACAACTCGGAGGAGTTCTGCAACGTCGCTATCCTGATCTTCATCTGCTCGGATTCGTCCCTCGCCTGCTTTATGGCGGCGAGCTCCTCCTTGCTTATGTGCCTCTTCTTCTTGCCGTCCTTCGGATTTGTGGCATCGTAGATGCCCTTGTTCTCTGCTCTCAGCTTCGATATCTTCTCCTCTACTGGGGATCTCTTTGCGAGCGCCTCATCGGCGCCCTTTGATGCATCCTTTATCGACTGCTCCATTACGGCGATGGTCTTGCTCGTGGCCTTTGACTTCAATGCCAGCGATTCCTTGTCCAGCAGGAGGTGCTTGAGCTCTATGGTCTGGTTTATCTCCTCTGTCTGCATTACGCCTATCTCCTTCCTGATTGACTCCATCTCGCCGTTGAGCTGGCCTAGCGATGCGGCCACCTTGGCCTTCTCGTCCTCTACCCTCTTCATCTTGGACTCTATCATCGCCGGCGACTGCACCACCCTTATCGAGCCTCCGCTTATTATTCCGGAGGGCTCAACGAGCTCACCCTCTAGCGTAACGTACCTGTACTTGCCGATGCCAATCTTCTTTGCCTGCTCTATTCCATCGACAATGTAGGTGTTCGAGAATATGAAATCGAATGCCTTGCCGAACTGCTTGTCGTACTTCACCTGCTTTATCAGCGGAGTCAGCCTCTTCTCCTCCTGGGATGCCCTGACGACTATCTCCTCTAGCGGTATGAAGGACGCCCTGCCTAGGCTCTTCTGCTTGAGTATCTTTATCGCGGAGTTTGCGGTCTCCGCCGAATCCACGACGAAGTAGTTGAACCTTCCGCCTGCAGCCGCCTGTATGGCCACTGCGTATTTGTCGTCATAGCTGCAGAGCTCGTACGCCCTGCCGAAGAATCCCGACTCGATGCCCTTCTTCAACACCGCTGTGCTCTTGTCAGACTCGCGGCCCAGCATCGCCATCTGCTCCCTCAGGTCTATCGTCTCCGAGTAGAGCTTGTCATTCTGCCCGTTGAGCGCGGATATCTCCTTCGCCTTCTGGTCCATTGCCTTTGTCCTCTTCTCAATCTCCGCCTTGAGCTCGGCTACCTTGCCGTGCGCGACAGTAACTGAGATTTCTATGGCCTTCATCTCGGTGGACGACGAATCGTAATCAATCCTGAAGTTGTTGACATCCTTCTCGAGCGAGCTGCGCTCGTATATCCTGGAGTTGAAGAGGTCGCTCAGCCTTATCAGCTGGATCTCTAGCTCGTCTATTATCTTCTGGTTCTCCCCGTATCTTGCCAGCATCTCCGACTCCTCCCCCATCCCCTCAAGGTCAGTGCTGCCAACTATCGCGAGCCTCTTCTCCAGCTCCTTCCCCAGTGAGTCCAGCGCTGCCTTGCCTGCCTTGGTGTCCTCTGCTATCTTCTCCGTGTCGACCTTGAGTCCTGCGTTCTTCGCCTCGAGGTCCTTGTGGTGCTCCGCCATCGACGCGAGCTGGGTGTTCTTTACCGCAACCTCCCTGCTCGCCTCCTCAATCATCTTGTTAGTTGATCCCATCTCTATTGAGCCGGCGTTCAGCTTCGTTGAAAGCTTCTGTCTCTCCGCCGAGAGGGCCTCTGTCTCCACGTCTATCTTCTTGAGCTCGATGTCGAGCTTGACCTTGGCATCATTGTTTGCCTTGAGCCTCTCCGAAGAGCGCTCGTAATCAGTAGTGAGTTCTGCCTCCCTTGACTTCAGTATCGAGAAGGCGAGGCCCTTTATGGTGTTTGTGAGCTCGATGTACTTCTCTGCGTCCTTCTTCTCCTTCTCCAGCTCGTTGAGGAACCCCGACCTCTCGCTGAGCTGTATCTGGGCCTCGTTTATCTTCTGTTCAACCTTCTCAAGCTCCTTGAGCGAGTTGTTCTTCTTGTCGTTGTACTCCTTGATTCCCGCAGCGACGTCGATGAGCTCCCTCCTCTCCTTAGGGGTGAGGCCCACCAGGGTGCCGACCTCCTTCTGCATTATAGTGTTGGTGTCGTTTATTTCGCAGTTGCTTGCGATAAGCACTTCCAGCATCTCCTGCCTGGTTATCCTCTTGCCGTTGAGCCTGTATGTTATGCCTCCGTTTGACTTGATGCTCTTGTAAACCTCTATGTCCTGGTCTCCCTTGAAATTGATCTTGACATACGCTTTGGTCAAGCCGTCCTCCGGCTTTGGCTTGGCGCTATCGTTTATGAGCGAGATTGAGTTGGAGACCCTCATCCTCTTGAGTGAGCTTTCTCCTAGGGCGAAAAGAAGCGAATCGCAAATGCTCGACTTGCCCGAACCGTTTGGCCCTGCTATGCAGTTGAAACCATGGCCGAACTTGATGGTCGCGTGCTTGAAGGACTTAATGTTGTGAATGACTATACTATCGACATATAGCATTTGTACACCGTCGCCGATAGGGATTGTCAGCTACGGTTTTTATTAGTTTGCCTGGCCTTGTGCCTCGATATGTGGAGGGCTACAACGGATTCTATATGTGGAGCCAGCAGCACGCCAACAACCTTTCCGCCCTTCATCACCGCGGCGACCCCAACATTGTAGGTCCTCATCCGCTCGATCGCCTTGTAGAGGTCCATGCCATACTCGACCTTTGGTATCTCGACGCCAAACTTGCCTATTGGGTGAGAGGGCTTGCCGCGCTTGTAAATCTGGTCTATTGATGCCTCCGAGAGCGCCTTCATTGCTGGACCCTCCTTGTAGATGATTATGTGGGCGTTGGCCTTGAGCACCATCTTGTACAGCTTCTCTATTGTGGTATCGCGTCGTGCCATCGTGTAGGTTCTGCTTATAACGTCAGATACCTTGAGCCCCTTGATGTTCTCTCTTATGTAGGCGGCCCTGAGCTCCTGCTTGGCTCCAGTATATATGAAGAGGGCGATGATCACGTCCCACAGGATTATGAATTCCCTATAGGCGAGAGTATATCCGTGAATCAGTACCGCATATATGACGGTGGCGACAATGAATATGCCGGTTATGGCGTTGCTTATCCTGACCGCGGTGGTTGTGGCCCTGAACGGATTCATCCTCTCTTGGAGGTAGCTTCTAAGCGCCCTTCCGCCGTCAAGTGGGAACCATGGCAGTATGTTGAACACTCCGAGAAGGAGGTTGAGTATGAAAAGTATCTGGAATGTGTAGTGTATGAAGCCTCCGGGCGTGAATATGACTGCCAGCCCGAACACGCCCGCCAACACCAGGCTGGCTATTGGGCCGACTATCGATATTCTGAATTCGACCTCCGGGGTCACGTTCTCAAAGTCTATGATTGAGCCTCCGCCGAACGGGTAGAGCACTATCTTCTTGACCGCAATCTTGTTCCTCTTCGATGTTATGGAGTGCGTGAGCTCGTGAACGAGCACGCATGCAAACAGTAGAATCCATATCACGGCGAGGAAAGGTGTCTGAATTGAGAGCACAAGAATTATGGCGAGAAGGAGCACGAAAGACCAGTGCAGCTGTATCTTTATGCCGTCTATGCTGCCTATGTACGGAGAATAATCGGCCACAATATTATAAGTGTGGGATGCATTATAAAATGTGCTGATGTCTTGGAGGGCAAGAGGATAAAATTTGTATACGGGGAGCCCGCACTGATAGCAGAAGCCGGCGGAAGCCCGCATCTGGTGGTCGGCGACCTCCACATAGGTATGGAGAGAGAGCTGCAGGCAAGAGGGATTCATGTCACAAAGATGGCGGGGCGCATGTCAAAGAGAATGCTCGGCATTGCGGAGGAGTTCGGCGCAAAGAGCGTCGTGATAATAGGCGATGTCAAGCACAGCATACTCTATCCGGAGCGGTATGAGTCGCGCGAGATATCATCCTTCTTCGACTCGCTCGCAAGGCTGGATGTGGTGGTTGTTGCTGGAAATCACGATGCGCACCTGCGCGAGATAGTCAGCTGCGACGTGCGCGACGAGCTTTCCATTGACGGAATCTCTTTCTCCCACGGCAACAAGAATCCGACACAGAAGGAGATGGATGCCGATTACCTTGTGACTGCGCACAGCCACGCATGCGTCAGGATGCGCGATAGCGTTGGAACATTTTACGAGCAGAAGGTTTGGTTGGTCTCAGAGCCTAACAAGAAGAAGGCTGGCGCGCTTTACGAGAACCACAACAAGAAGATGAAGCTGGTGATGATGCCGGCCTTCAACGACCTCATCATGGGGACATCGGTGACAAAGGGCCTGAAGAGCACGATAAGCCCGATGCTGAGGAGCGGTCTTTTCAGTGCGAGAAAAACAGATATCTACAGCCTCCTCGGGGAGGCCATAGACCTTAAGCTGCTCAATATCACTTGAGTATCGTGATCGGGATTACGCCCTTGGCGAACTCCAGCTCTGCAAGGTCGAGAGGGTTTATCATGTGCTCGGGAACCTTGACGAGCGGAGGTGCGCCATATGCGAGCTGCAGCGCCCTTGCGCCGATTATCCTTGACTTCTCGAACCTTGTGTATTGTATTGTTGCTGCCATGGAATCACTTACAGTGGGTTTGGCGGGTACCTTGACTTGGCCTCGGTAACCGTCTCCTCTACCTTCCTCCTCCACTCTATGAAGCCCTCCGTAGACTTGGGGTACCTTTCATAGAGCTCGTTGAGCTCCTTCATCTTCTTGACCACGTAGACAAGATTTGCAAAGGCGTTTATGTTCTGCGCGCCCTGGAGTATCAGCTTGAACTTCGTCGCGAGCTTGAGCTCCGGAATCCTTCCATAGCTGAGGTCGTTAGCCTCGTCCGCCGTCAGGAACATCTTCATTCCGTAGTTTATCAGCTCGTTGTTGAGCGACTGCAGGTATACCCTGAATATCTCAAGCCCCGCGGTCTTCTTCCCGTAGTTCTCGTTGAACGCGAGGTTGTAGCCCCACAGCCCGTTGATGCTGACATCGCCGTTCTGTATCGACTTCACCGCCTGCTCTCCAGATAGTATTCCTGCTACCAGTGCCGGGCCTATGCCTCCAGCGCTAATCGGATTGGGCATTGCCATGCTGTCCCCTGCGCCCATGTATCCGTTGAAGACCAAGCTTTCGAGCTGCCTCCTTACGGCGACAGACCAGTAGCCCTTGCCGTTGTTGTCCTGCATGTCGAGCTTCAGGTTCTTCAGCACCGGTATGCTCTTTACGTAATCGTCCATCAATGAGTGCAGAGTGTCCTTTGCGCCCAGCCTCTGGTTGTGAAGGTCAAGGCTCCTCTTCTGAACGCCTATGCCTATGTTGACCCTGTTCTGGCTCTTCGGGAACACCCACCCATATCCGCCCGGGGATATGTTCTGGTTCAGGTGTATGAGCGCGTTCTTCGGGTCGTAGTAGTTTATGTCCTCGTGGTCAAGGTCGAACGAGTAGATGTACCTTCCCGTCGACTCCACGTCGTTTATGTCGACCTCCCTGTCCACATAAGGGTTCTCCGGAAGCTTCCTCCTTATCGAGGTCGCTATGCCCAGAGCGTCAATCGTAATCTTTGCCTTGTACTCCTTATGCTGCTTCTCAGCGTCCTTTCCGACTATTCCCGTTATGAAATTGTTCTCGATGACGGGGGCCTCCACCTGGAACTCGGAGACGTAATGAGCGCCGTTCTTTATCGCCATGTCGAGCAGCTTTGCCTCAAACTTGGGCCTGTCGAGCACGTATCCCTCTCCGTCGAACCTGTACTTGTGCTCCATGTTGGGCGATATCGCCACTACACCCTCGACCTTCAGGTCGAGCTCGGGATGGCTGAACTTCATGCCCAGCTTCTCGTGTATGAGCTTGAGGTGGTCGTTGGCTACTGCGTCGCCGCATACCCAGCCCCAGTTTGTCTTCTTCCCCACTACGTCGGGCTTGTTCCTGTCAAGGAGAAGCACCTTGAGGCCTGACTTTGCCGCGACCGCAGCCGCTAGGGAACCGGATAAGCCTGCGCCGGCTACTATAACATCATATTTTTCTTCCATAGGACACACCGAACTAGGATATAGCAATGACTGGATTGCTGACATAGTAGTTGCATTACCGCCCTATTTAAAATTATGCCTTATGGGCGTATAAGGGCGTAAATTTTTGTCACTTGCCGGTGGGAGCCTCGAATTTGTGTAGGTGGTCGGCCCTAAGGAACTGCCTTGACGCCTCGTCGTTGGTGACCAGAACGTAGACCTTTACCCTGTCCAGCCCCGGCAGCGCCTTGTTGCATATCTTCTTGGTTATCTCCTCGGCCCTCGTTATGCCGTTCTCCAGCACATTCAGGTTCCCCTTAGCCATGCCGCTGCCCGCCACCTCGGGGGAGGCATACCGCAGCCTGTGGCTGGCGCTCGACATCTGCATGCTCTGCCTGTCGAAGAAGCCGTTCCTGAGCAGCTCTTCCATCGTTACCTGTATGGTACGGTAGCCGATGACCTTTGCGTACTGCTTGTAGATATCAGCGACCCGCCTGTCCACTTCCGCCTTCATGCCCTTGTGGTGCTTTTCAGGCAGTTCGGCTTCTATCTTGAGATAGATGCTAAGTGTGCCCCTAATCATCTGTATGTTCAGCGCCGCTACGAGCGGATGCTTCAGCGTGCTTGCCTGGGGCTCCCTCCTCTCTTCAGCTTCAGTGACCCTACAGAGGATCTCTTCTGCGGAGGCGACCATCTTGGACATATGCCCCTTTATCTCGGTGCGCGTCTGTCTTGTCTCTCGCGTATCCATGAAGTCTGTTATTGACACGTTAGGGTAGTGAAGCTGCCCGTTTTTAAGCATTTTGTGCAGTTTGACTATCGGCGAACAAAAAGAAATGTGCAGGGGGAGAGATTTGAACTCTCGAAGGTGCTAGACCACAGGATCTTAAGTCCTGCGCATTTTTCCGTGGCTTGACCTTGCCAGACCAGACT
>DATLRT010000010.1:0-22269 GCA_035534575.1 Candidatus Acidiferrales bacterium | reverse complement strand
GCGACCCTCGGGTCCTCTCCCTCGACCTTGACTCCCATGCTCTTGCAGGTCCCTATGATCTGCTTGACCCTGGCTGCCATCGTGTTTCCGTACATCTTGGCCTCCTTTGCCTGGGCTATCTTCTTGAGCTGCTCGATGGTTATGCTGCCTATCGTCTCCTCCTTCGTCTTCGCGCCCGTTGAGAGCCCCAGCTCCTTGAGTATGAGCGCGCTCGTCGGCGGTGCGCCAACCTCGATCTTGTACTCCTTGGTGATCGGGTCGACTATGACCTTCACCGGAATCTTTATCCCGGCGAACTGCTTTGTCTTGTCGTTTATCTCAGCCACTATGGCGTTGATGTTGACGCCCAAAGGCCCCAGAGCCGGACCGAGAGGCGGACCTCCCGATGCCTTTCCCCCCTCAATCAGTCCCGCTATTATTATGTCTGCCATTTGATCTCCTTGTTTACGCCTTGTCGGCTTTTTGAATGACCTTCGCTGTGTTCATCTTTGTGGTGATAGGTATCGGCACAACCACGTCCATCAGCTCGACGGTTATGTCGTCCTTGAGCTCGTCCACCTTGAGCACCTTAGCCTTGTAGCCCTTGAACGGCCCGCTGGTGAACTCTATGCTGTCTCCCCTCTGTATCTCTACGGCGTGGCTCCTTACCTCTATCAGCTTGTTTACCTCGTCCTCCGCGAGCGGCTTTGGGAGTATTCCCCTTATGTTCCTGCCCTTGGTTATGTACTGCCTCACGGCGACCTCGTCCTCAGCCTCGACGATGATGTACCCCCTCATCCCCTCCACGACTATTATGGAGTATACTGGGATCTCCGGAGTCATCTTGTTCTGCAGCATGTTTGCCGCAATCCTCTCCTGGCCCGATGTTACCTTTACGACGAAATACACAATATCACTTTGTTAACGTAAGCCTATTAATAGCCTTCACGCATTATCCTACATCTGCCGGGTCTTTATGGAATACGCCAAGGTGAACGTCCACGATGCGGAGAGGGCCAGAACCCTCATCTCCCAACTCGGCCTCTTCGACAGGTCGAGGAGCGTAAAACATAGCCCCAGCTATGTTTATTTTCCAATAAGTATTAGCACGGCAAGGGCTAAAAAGCTTATTGCCAAGAGGTGGGTAGAGATAGTAGCGGTAAAGGACGTGAAATCGGAGCCGGTGCGCACCTACAGGGACGAGCTGGGCGCCATTTTGACGCCGACAGAGATGGGCGAGCTCACAAGGGGATACGACATACTGGGCAACATCGCGATTATAGATCTGTCCGGGAAGCTGAAGAGGAAGGAGGAAAAGATAGCGGATGCGCTGATGAGGTCGCACAGGAGCGTGAAGACCGTTCTTGCAAAGGCGGGGGCGGTGTCCGGGGTGTACAGGATAAGGAAGGTAAGGTACGTTGCGGGCGAGAAGAGCTACATCGCGGAGTACCGAGAGAACAACTGCACATTCAGGTTCGACGTGAGGAAGACGTTCTTCTCCAACCGCCTCTCCTTCGAGCGCACGAGGATAATGGGATTGGTGAAGAACAAGGAGAGCGTGATGGTGATGTTCGCGGGTGTGGGGCCGTTCGCGATAGAGATAGCTAAGGCGCACCCAAAGACGGCCGTGCGCGGAATAGAGCTCAACAGGAACGCCTGCAAGTACATGGTGGACAACATAAAGCTCAACAAGGTCACAAACGTGAAGGCGCAGTGCGGGGACGTGAGGAAGCTCGCGGCGAGGAACAGGGGCTTTGCAGACAGGATAATCATGCCACTGCCGAACACGAGCATCGAGTTCCTAGACCAGGTATTCACTGTCGCGAAGAGGAAAGCGGTAGTGCACCTGTACAGAATCGGCCCAACGGAGTCCGTTGTGGCGAACACCAAGGCAATGGTGCGCGAGCACGCCAAAAGGAAGGGCTATTCGGTGAGGTTCCTGTTCGACAGGCCGGTGAGGCCCTACTCCTCCAAGGATGTGGAGATAGTGCTTGACTTCGCAATAATCAAGTAGCCGCTCAGTTGTCCGAATACCCCATTACTTCCACATGCAACTTTCGGGCCGCAAGGGCCATTTCCCTATCGAAGGTCAGTAGCGGGGCGCCCTTCAAAATGCTGGATGCGATGTAAACGGCATCATACACAGTAAGCTTATGCTCTATTGAGATTTTGAGGGCGTTACGGCCTACATCAATGGTAGAGACCGGGTCTATCCTAGTGAAGATTTCAAACAGGTCATCAACGGCGGCGGCCAACTCCGCCTCAGCCAGCTTTTTGCCTGATATATTCTGCGTCCTTAGGGTGTTTAACGTCTCGGTAAAGACCAGCTCAGGGGCGACAATCGATTCACCGTTACCCAATTCGCCATGGACTATTGCCCTGGTTTCTTTCGAATGCTCTTCGTCTAATACTAGCTTTAGCAACGCGCTTGCGTCTATCACTATCATCTAGAATCACGCGCCGCCCTTACTAACACAGTGCTGTCGAAAGCTACCTTGCGGTTCTTTGCCCTCGTTTCTATCTTCTTAAGCGTGTCCAGAAACTCTGCGGCTTTCAGTCTGGATTCTATGAAGTTGCGTATGTCCTTGCTCCAGTTGACATTGTGTCTCTTCCTCATCTCAAATCTTACGCGCTTGGGCACCCTTACGGTTATCGTGTCTGTTTCGGGCATTCTACCACCCTATTTTTATGGTTAATCGGATATTTATGTCTTACGTTTTGTGTTACATTAAGTAACACTAAATGTGCTATGCGCACCCGTTTTATTGGGCCATAACGGCTGATTCCACAATGACGAGGGAATGACGGGGCGGAAGGCATAAATAACTTGTCTGGGCAATAAAAACGGCACCAGAAAGGTAGGTTTTGTTGGATAGCGTAGCTAGCGTCACAACTTACAAGGAACTTGACCTTCAGGACCTTGTCAAGAACGCAACGTGGAGAGAACTTCTGATGGATCTCATAGAGACCCACCAGTTGGACCCTTGGAACATAGACATAGTCAAGATAGTGGACAGCTATGTCTCAATAGTGAAGAGGATGAAGATCCTTGACCTTCACGTCCCCGCAAACATCATACTTGCAGCTTCTATCCTTCTCAGGTTCAAGAGCGACAGCATAACGATATTCGACCCGGTGGAGGAAGTGATGGAGGAGCCTCTTGGGGAGACTCAGCCGAGGGTGCTGCCCGAGGTGCCCGCGCTGATGCCGAGGGCCAGGCTGCAGCCTAACAGGAAGATAACGCTCAACGAGCTCATGGACGCGCTCAACCAGGCTATAAAGCTCAACGAGAGGAGGGACAACGTACTCAGGGAGAAGTTCACCCCTGTGGATATGATTGTGAGCAAGGATGACATAGACGAGAAGTCGGTCATCGTCTTCAAGATAATAGGCAAGTGCACGGACAGCGAGGGGCTTGCCAACTTCACTGACGTATCGAAGCACTTCGGCAGCATAGACAAGGTGCTGCTCGACCTGTTCGTGCCGATGCTGTTCCTGGCGCACAAGGGCAATCTGACCATGATACAGGAGCAGTTCTTCGGCGAGATAATAATAAGGGTAAACGAGGGAGCGGATGGCCGAGACGCGGGCTAAGAACCCCGAACACAAGAGGATAGCCGAGGCAGCTCTGTTCGTCTCAGGCCGCGCGCTGGACGTCAACGAGCTGGCGAGGGTGCTTGGCGTGATGTCGATAGGCTACGTGAAGGAGCTCATGGAGGAGATGACGGCAGACTACCAAGCAGCTGCGACCGCGTTCATGATAGAGAAGCTGGGAGACAGGTACACCCTGGGGATAAAGCAGCAATATGTTGAGAAGGTCAACTCGCTCGCCGGCGCACCGGACATCTCAAAGGGCGCGCTAAGGATACTCGCGTACATAAGCAAGAACGAGCCGGTGATGCAGAGCAGCGTGGTGAAGGCCTTCGGCTCATCCACGTACGAGTACATGAAGGAGCTGCTGGAGAAGGACTTCGTGAAGAGGGCGGCGGTGGGCAGGACTAAGAAGGTAGAGACCACAGCCACGTTCAGGGAGTACTTCAACATCTGAGCCTGTTCAGTAAGTGGGATTCTGCTCCTCTACGCCTTCCTTTTTGTTTATGTAGAGCGCTGCCACGAAGAGAAAGGAGGAGAGCCTGTTGAGATATCTTACCGCCTCAGCCTCCGCAGCAGAATTGGCATCGCCGTTTGCCCTTATCACCGCGCGCTCCGCCCTTCTGCATATCGATCTTGAGAGATGTAAATATGATCCGCTGACAGAGCCGCCAGGCAGGACGAACTTCTTCAAATCCGGGAGCGTGCTCGACAGCTCCTCGATACCGTTCTCAAGCTCCTTGACGGACTCGGCGTCTATCGCCTTGGCGGGCTTTGCGCTCCCGTGTGCATTCGACGCCAGCTCCGCCCCTATGATGAAAAGCTTGTTCTGCACGTTCTGGAGCATGTCGGAGAGGTGGTCGTCGGTGGAATTGGTTATCGATACCCCTATCGCGCTGTTCAGCTCGTCGACGCTGCCTATTGCCTCGAATATCTCGCTCGACTTGGGGAGCCTGCTGCCTCCGATCAGCCCGGAGTGGCCTGAATCCCCCGCACCAGTGTAGAACCTTGCCATATATCTACTTCAACAGCAATATTATTATTTAGTTCGCACATAATTATTCACATCAAGGGCCTGTAGTCGAGTGGTAAGACGTCTCTTTCACAGAGAGAAGATCCGGAGTCCGATTCTCCGCGGGCTCACTTTATGCGCATTTCCAGAAAGGCTTATCTAATTTCTCTGCCCTATCCCATACGGAGATTATATGAGGATAGGAATGCTCGGGACAGGGGTCGTTGGCGCGGGTCTGGCTACCAAGCTGGTGCAGCTAGGCCACGAGGTCAAGATGGGCTCCAGGGACAAGAACAGCCCGAAGGCTGCCGAGTGGGCGGGCAAGAACGGGGGTAGGGCTTCTACAGGAACATTCTCGGAAGCCGCGGCCTTTGGCGAGATCGTATTCAACTGCACCCACGGGGCGGATTCACTGAACGCGCTGATGCTGGCAGGCGAGCAGAACCTCGGCAGCAAGATACTGGTAGACGTCGCAAATCCGCTTGACTTCTCGACAGGAGAGCTCAGGCTCACGGTATCGAACACCGATTCGCTAGGCGAACAGATACAGAGGGCGTTCCCGAGCGCAAAGGTTGTGAAGACGCTCAACACGATGGGGGTGGAGATAATGGTAAACCCCTCCTTGCTGCCAGAGGAGCACGCGGTCTTCATGAGCGGCGATGACGAAGGCGCAAAGGCAACAGTGCTCGAGATATTGAAAAGCTTCGGGTGGAAATCCGCGATAGACCTTGGAGGGATAAAGTCGGCGAGGGGCGCGGAGGCCATACTGCTGCTCTGGATACACTTATACGGGAAGATGCCCGATGGCAGATTCAATTACAGGATAGTGAGGAACAGTTGACGCCGCTGATTCGAATGATACCGCCTAAGCTGAAGAAGGGGGATGAGATACGCATAGTGGCGCCAGCCACGAGCATGGACGTATTGTCCGAGGAGACCAAGAGGCAGGCGGTCGGAGTCCTTGAGAGCCTGGGCTACAAGATAACGTTCGGAAAACGCATCTACGGCAACGACGGCTTCGACTCCACCCCGATAGCGGACAGGGTCGCGGACTTGCATGATGCCTTTGAGGACAAGAACGTCAAGGCGCTAAGCACGGTGCTGGGGGGATTCAACTCAAACCAGCTGCTGCCGCATCTTGATTACGAGCTGATAAGACAGAACCCCAAGATACTGTGCGGCTACTCTGACATAACCGTTCTGCACAATGCGATATACAAGAAGACCGGGCTCGTTTCGTACAACGGCCCTCACTTCGCCTCTTTCGGCATGAAGAGGGGGGCAGAGTACACTATAGAGTACTTCAGGAAGTGTTTGGAGTCCTCGGAGCCATTTGATGTCCTGCCATCGGCAGAGTGGAGCAACGACCGGTGGTACCTCGACCAGGAGAACAGGACTTTCGTGAAGAACGAGGGCTTCCGAGTGATTAACGAGGGGGATGCCGAGGGAAGGATACTGGGCGGAAATCTGTGTACATTCAACCTGCTTCACGGGACGGAGTACATGCCGGACCTTCGTGACTCAATCATATTCCTTGAGGACGATTATTACTGCCACGCCAAGATATTCGACAGGGATCTACAGTCGTTGACGCAGCAGCCGGGCTTCGACGGCGTTAAGGGCATAGTGATAGGCAGGTTCGAGAAGGCCTCCCAGCTGTCGATAGACGCAATAGAGATGATAGTAAAGTCCAAGAGGGAGCTCGATAACATCCCGGTCATAGCCGGGGTGGACTTCTCGCACACCACGCCGCAGATAACATTCCCAATAGGCGGCACGGCCAGAATGCTGGCGACAGGAAAGGAGGCCATGCTTAGGATACTGGAGCATTAAGGCGCATCGGCAAAAAGCCGCGCTTTGCTTATGTCAGTAAATACCTGACATATCAATCATTTCCGCTAAAAAAAGGTAAATTATTTAAATATATCGCTTCATAATATACCTGTGGGGCGAATAGTCATACGCTTTGTCGAGCGGCCGGATACCAAGGATTCTGAGGCCATGATAAAGTGGTTCTGCAACGTTCTCGGTCTCTCTGATGATGAAGGGGAGAGCATAGAGGAGCAGATGCTCAAGGAGTTTGCCGATGCCGCCTACAACAACGAGGGGCTCTCAAGCTCGGAGATAAAGCTCGAGACGCCAATGGCGAGGAGCACGGTGATATACCACCTCAACAGGTTCATGGACACCGGGCTTGTTGTCAAGCGCGGAAGGAAGTACTACCTCAGGGCATCGGAGATGTCGAAGGCCATTGAGGAGATAGAGTACGACATAGAGAAGGAGATGAAGAGGATGCTTGACACGGCAAGGGAGTTCGACAGGCTCATGGGAGCAAGGACGAAGAGAAAGAAGAAGGTTGATTGATTGACTGATGACGCTGAAAAGGAGACACGTACTGAAGAGCAGACGCCGAACGAGGAGGAGGCCAAGCCCAAGCAGGAAGATATGAAGGAGCAGTTCCTCAGGCTGATGGCGGAGTTCGACAACTACAAGAAGCGCGTGAGGAACGAGATTGCGGGGGCAAGAGACATGGGAAGGGCCGATGTGATCTCGCACATGCTGCCGATAGTGGACGAGTTCGAGCTCGCCATAGCGGCGATATCAAAGAGCGAGGACAGGATCGCGCTGAAGGGGATAGAGATGTTATACTCGAACTTCATATCGGCGCTGAAGAAGGAGGGGCTGTCGGAGATAGAGGTCGACGGAAAGTTCGACCCGTACAAGCACGAGATAATGCTGGTGAGGGAGAGCGACAAGAAGGAGGGCACCATAATCGAGGTGGTGAAGAAGGGATACAACCTCAACAACGTGATGATAAGGCCGGCCTCGGTGATTGTGGCGAAGGGAAAGGAGGCGGAAAAGAAGGAGGAGAGGAAAGATGCAGACAAGAAAGAGGAATGATTGCGCTTAGCTGGTGAGAAAATGAAAATAATAGGAATAGATCTAGGAACATCGAATTCTGCGGCAGCGGTACTGGAGGGCGGAAGGCCCGTGATTATACCAAGCAGCGAAGGGGCGTCGCTTTACGGAAAGGCGTTCCCGAGCTATGTAGCGTTCACGAAGGACGGGCACAGGCTGGTCGGAGAGCCGGCGAAGAGGCAGGCGGTAGCCAACCCTGACGGCACCGTCTCAGCGTTCAAGAGGAAGATGGGAACCGACTACAAGTACAAGGTGTTCGGGAAGGAGTACAGCCCGCAGGAGCTGTCAGCCCTGCTTCTCCAGAAGATAAAGCAGGACGCGGAGGCGTTCCTGGGAGAGGAGGTGAAGAAGGCGGTGATAACTGTGCCTGCTTACTTCAACGACAACCAGAGGCAGGCCACCAAGGACGCGGGACAGATAGCCGGGCTTGAGGTTGTGAGGCTGGTCAACGAGCCCACTGCTGCGAGCCTTGCGTACGGAGTGGACAAGGTGGACAAGGACATGAAGATACTGGTCTACGACCTCGGAGGCGGAACGCTCGACGTAACGATTATGGAATTCGGCAAGGGGGTGTTCGAGGTGCAGTCAACAAGCGGCGACACGCAGCTCGGAGGAACGGATATGGACAATGCCATAGTCGACTTCCTCTCGAACGAGGTCAAGACAGCCACCGGAGTGGAGCTTGCGCCCAACCACCAGGCGATGCAGAGGCTGAGGGAGGCGGGGGAGAAGGCGAAGATAGAGCTCTCCACTGTGCTGACCACTGACATCAACCTTCCCTTCCTCGCGGAGGACAAGGCGGGCAAGCCGATAAACTTCACTTACACCTTCACTAGGGCGAAGCTGGAGAGCCTTGTGATAAAGATAATCGAGAGGTCGGCCAAGCCGGTGATGCAGGCGCTAGGCGACGCGAAGATAGAGCCGGCTGGGCTTGACAAGATAGTCCTCATAGGAGGGCCCACAAGGATGCCGCTAGTGCAGAGATATGTGGAACAGCTGCTCGGCAAGAAGATAGAGAGGGGAGTCGACCCCATGGAGGCCGTGGCGCTGGGCGCTGCGATACAGGCGGGAGTGCTCACCGGTGAGGTGAAGGACATAGTGCTCCTTGACGTTACGCCGCTCTCGCTCAGTATTGAGACTCTGGGAGGCGTGGCCACTAGGCTGATAGACAGGAACACAACGATACCTGTCAAGAAGTCGCAGATTTTCTCCACTGCTGAGAACAACCAGCCGAAGGTTGACATACACGTGGTGCAGGGAGAGAGGGCGCTTGCGAAGGACAACGTGGACCTCGGAAGGTTCGAGCTGATGGGAATACCGCCGGCGCCGAGGGGGATGCCGCAGATAGAGGTCACGTTCGACATCGACTCCAACGGAATACTGCACGTCACCGCGAAGGACACGAAGACGGGCAAGGCCCAGAGCATGGACATAATGGCCCCAAACAAGATGAACAAGGCGGACATAGAGAGCAAGGTTGAGGACGCCAAGAAGTACGAGGAGGAGGACAAGAAGATTAGGGAGAACGTAGAGACCAAGAACTCCGGAGAGGCGACTGTCTATGCGGCAGAGAAGGCGCTCGAGGACTACAAGGCCAAGATACCCGCAGATGTGGCGGAGAAGGTCGATGCTGCGAAGAAGGAGCTCGAGGATGCGCTCAAGGGCGAGGACTACGACGCGATGAAGGACAAGACCGACAACCTGGTCCGCGCGATGGAGGAGATAGGCAAGAGCATCTACGGTCAGGGCGGCGCGGGTGCGGGTGCGCCGGGCGCAGGGGACCAGCAGCAGGCAGATGCAGGAGCGGCACCGGGAGGCGAGGGGGGAGACCCCAGCGCCACCGACGCTGATTTCACCGTGAAGAAGTAATCGGATGGCGAAGGACTACTACGAGACGCTCGGAATAAGCAAGAACGCAAGCCCTGATGAGATAAAGAGGGCTTACAGGGAGCTTGCGCTAAAGTTCCATCCGGACAGGAACAAGGAGAAGAGCGCTGAGGAGAAGTTCAAGTCGATCAACGAGGCATACGCGGTGCTGAGCGACCCTGAGAAGCGCAAGCAGTATGACACCTACGGAGCTGACACCTTCAACCAGAGGTTCACCCAGGAGGACATCTTCAGGGGAGCTAACTTCGAGGACATATTCAAGAACATGGGCGCCAACTTCGGCAACGAGGACATATTCAACATCTTCGGGGGCGGATTCGGCAGCATGGGCAGGAGCGCGGACGTGGGAAACGACATACTGGCAAACGTGACCATATCGCTCCATGATGCCGCGAAGGGAGCAACGAGGAGCCTCAATGTCTCGCACGTAAAGGAGTGCGACAGATGCAGCGGATCTGGAGCGGAGCCGGGAAGCAGGATAGTAAAGTGCTCGGTGTGCAACGGAGCTGGCCAGATGAAGGAGACGAGAAGGACGCCGTTCGGCATAATGCAAACCATAACGGCATGCCAGAGGTGCGGAGGAGCGGGAAAGACCGCCGAGAAGCAGTGCAGCAGATGCAGGGGAGGCGGAAGGACACACACTGAAGAGAAGGTTGAGGTTGAGATACCGAGGGGAGTCAGCGACGGAATGAGGTTGAGGCTGTCAGGGATGGGCGACTTCGGAAGGGACAGGATAGGAGACCTTTACATCGACGTCGCCGTGCAGGGCGACAGGACATTCGAAAGGAGCGGAGACAATGTCATAATCGAGATGCACATACCGCTCCACATCGCGCTGCTGGGCGGTGAGATAACGGTCCCGAGCCTTGACGGGGAGAGGAAACTGAGGATTGAGGAGGGCACACAGAACGGCGCCAGAATCCGCATAGACGATGCGGGTATACCGCACATGAAGGGCGGAGGGCAGGGTGACGAGCTGGTGAACATAACAGTGGACATACCCAAGAGGTTGTCGGAGGAGCAGAAGGACCTGGTAAGGAAGCTTGCAGGAACCGGAGAGGGAGACGGAAAGAAGAGAAAGTTCGGAGTGTTCTGATTAAGCCGGAATACTAGATGTGCGTGATTGACATGATAAAGAGCGTTGCGTTGCGCACGGATGGCAAGGTGGGCGCGAAGGCACTGATAGAGACGCTGTCGAAGAAATCTGATTTAAGGACGACAGTGGGGAGAAGAGTCTCGCTGCTGTTCGCAAACATTCACATGAATGGCCTATCCAACCCGGAGCTGCACAAGCGCATCCTGGGTTTCGAGTTCCAGTACAAGAATTATCTATGCATACAGGACAGCGGAAGCGACTTCTATTACGTTTTCTACGATACCGCAAGCGCAAAGGAGGAGGCTAAGGCGATAGCGGCGAAGGGCAAGGGGCTCGAGTTCGCGAAGAGAGTGATAGAGCAATCTGTGGCTGCGGGGACGGTGGCAATCAAGTTCGCCAAGTCCATAGAGAAGGCGGACCTCTCAACAAAGAGCAGGGTAGAGCTGCTAAGGCTGTTCGGGGAGTACGTTGATGTGATATCGGCGCTGATGCCGATAACGGTCATAACAGCAGCGGTGGAGTTAAACATAGAGGAGCAACTCAAGAAGGGGTTGCTAAAGAAGACAACGGATCAGAATGTGATAGAGTCGGCGATGGTGAAGCTCACCGCACCTGAGAAGTACAACGTGCCTTATGAGGAGCAGGTCTCGATGCTCAAGATAGCTGACAGACTGGCACGGGGGCAGAAAGCGGCGGCCCAGGTGAAGGAGCACCTTGAGATGTATGGATGGCTGGGATACAGGTTCGACTTCGGAAAGTTGTGGACGGAGGACGAGATACTCGAGAGGGCAAAGAGGGTGGAGAAACCGGCGGAGCAGCTTGAGTTCCTTGAGAAGAAGGAAGCCGCGGTGAAAAAGGATTTTGCTGACATTATAAAGAAGATGAAGCTGAACGAGGAGGTTGTAGAGGAGGCAAATGCGGCCAAGGAGTTTGCTTGGCTGAGAACATACAGGACTGACGCCATAAATGAGGCTGTGGGGCGGGCCAAGGGGCTTATTGACGAGATAGGAAGGAGGTACAAGATTCCAGAGCAGTATGCACACTACCTGACCATAGATGAGATACTAAATGGGAAGATGCCAAAGAGCGCGGATATAAAGGGCAGGATGGATAGTTACGCTCTGGCTTTTGCGGGAATAGAGGGCCATCTGCTAGTCGGAGGCGAAGTCTCAGTAATTAAGACGTTCGCTGAGACCAAGCTAATGAACCGCAAGGCAGATCAGGCGATAAGGGGTATGGTAGCAAACAGGCCCATGGACGGGATAGAAGGTACTGCAAGAGTGGTGAATAGTGTAGAAGATGTGGCAAGTTTCAATCCGGGTGACATTCTTGTCGCACCGATGACCGAACCCAACTTTGTCCCTGCAATGGAGAAGGCAGCGGCCTTTGTCACAGATGAGGGCGGGCTGCTGTGCCACGCCGCGATAATCAGCAGGGAGATGAACAAGCCCTGCATCATCGGAACTGGAAACGCGACAAAAGCGATAAAGGACGGCCAAACAATTAAGCTCAATCTTATTGATGGAACCGTTCAGGTAATTGGCGAAGAATCAGGAAACTTATAGGCATTTACAGTCGAGAACCAATAGATAGCTTTTTAAAGCTATGTCATTTTTCAGACAAAGCCTTATATATAAGGAAAGCCGCTTTACTACTGTGAATTAATGCCAATAATGCACGACTACGATAATTCCCTGTTCAGCATTGAGGATGAGATGATTAAGGAGGAGATTAGAGGGACGAATGAGTCCTTTTCGCATGCTAGAGATAGGTTCCGTAAGGAAATTAAGCAGAATGGCATGACCACTTACTGGCAGGTTATCGGAGGACCGGATGCAGAGCGCAAGACCATAGAACTGTATAATAGCATCCTAAAAAGCGGGCAGTTTGACAAGTTGAATATACTTTTTTCCCCTGAGGTGCTGAAAGAGGCGGTAGAGTTAGCCGGAGACATAGGAATCAGCTTCAGGGTAGGCACAAGCTCTCCAGACAGGACAATAGCAGAACCCATGGAGAACTCTTTGGCTGCCGTGGGTGTTAAGATGAAGGTGGATATATTCGGGGGGACGCAGGCAAAAATTGACCATCTCCTTAAGATTGATGCGCCTGATAGGCGAATACTGATAGAGGACTCGTTCAAGATAATAAAGCTATTGGAAGGCATAAAGTCTGGAGAAGGGGTCTTGGGCGTATTAATTAACAGGCCAGACAACCTTAAGGCAGAGCTTAACCACCTTAAAACCCCAAATGTAGCAAGGGCTGTTTCTACGGACCATGCGCTGAAGGAGGTAATGAACTTGATGAGACGCTTCGAGAGGGAGCATGGGCCGATAAAGACTAAGAGTTTCTGATAGGGATCACTATGACGGATACAAAAACCCAAACTAAAAGCGTTGATCAGCAAATAGACGAACTGGTAAGAGATGGCCGCTGGAAGACATTCAACAAAGCTGTGGAGATTCTTCGAAATAATACATTAACATTAGGTGAACTACTCAGGACAAGATCTAAAATGGAATGCACAGTATGCAACAAGGTCTCCTGCGACCACGAAAGACCGGAATAGAAACGGGAACCTTGGCTAAAATCCATTAGGTTTGTTTATGGGTAAAAAGATGAGCGAATGGGATTCCTGGTTTAATGCGCAGGATAAGAAGGTAGCGAAAAACCAATCTGAGGCTGACTTGAATAGCACGCCTAAGATGCTGCTCAGGACCATGGATCCGGATAGGGTCAAGGCAGAGATAAAGACTTTGGTCTTGGATATGCTTAACAGCAAAGTCAGTACAGTTGATCATTGTGACCAAGATACTGTGAAGGCCCCAAAGGTATGGGACTACCTAATAAATAGCTGGATAAATCAGGGTCTGATAAATGGCAGTGGCGTTCCACTAGAGGGCAGGCTGTGGTTCGCTGGCAGGAACGAGATAAACATTTTTAGGGAGGCGATAGCAGGAGTGAATATCAGCGGATTTGATGGTGAAAAAGTTAAGACTGGGCTTGACGAATGTTCAGCTAAATACGGTTTGTTCAGGGTTTCCGCGTATAACAGCCTGGATCCGGATATGGGAAATATGAAAGAATTCAATATCCATATGTGGCTCTCAAAAAGAGTGGCGAGTAGAAGCGTAGACAAAGCAATTAGGGCTCTTGGCAAAGTTTTTGAATGCAACGCAGTAACCGTAGGGTTAGACGAACCTACAATCACATGGAGGTTAAAGGCAGAATAGCCTAAAGAGTGGTTATCGGCCTGCTCTGCAGGATGAAGACCTTGCCCTTGTAAATGGCCCACTCCATGTCCTGCGGCTTGCCATAATGAAGCTCTATTCCGATTGCCAAATCTACCAGCCGCATTATCTCGTCGTCAGTTAGGCACCTTGAGTTCGCCTTGTCCGCCGCTAGCGTTATTCTCTCGTTGTTGCCGCTCTTGTTCCTTATGATCGCGATCCTCTTTGTGTTAATCCTTATGTCCTTGGACTTCCTGCTCTTCTTGTCCACTATGTAACTGTCAGGAGTCACCTGACCGGAGACTATGGCCTCGCCCAGTCCGTAGCTGCCTTCTATTATTATCTCGTCAAGGTTCCTCGTTACGGGGTTGGCGCTGAACATTATCCCGGACTTCTCAGCGTCTATCATGTTCTGCACCACCACGGATATGTGGACCTTCTCGTGCTCGAACTTGTTGAGGTTCCTGTAGTATATGGCCCTTGATGTGAACAACGATGCCCAGCAACGCCTCACAGCGTCAAGCAGCGCCTTCTCTCCCTTGATGTTGAGGTATGTGTCCTGCTGACCGGCGAATGATGCACCTGGCATATCCTCCGCTGTGGCGGAGCTCCTCACCGCGACATACTCGCCCTTGAGCTTCTTGTAGCCCTCAAGCACCTGCTCGCTGACCTCCTTTGGTATTGGAGCCGCAAGTATCAGCTTCCTTATCCGCTCGCTCGATACGTCTAGCGCCTTTGTGTCCTTGACATCCAGCTTCTTTAGTATGTCCATCATCTTCCGCTCTAGGTTGCCCTCCTTCAGGAACATCTTGTATGAGTTGACCGTGACGCAGAATCCGCTCGGTATCGGGAACTTGCGCGACATCTCACCAAGGTTCGCGCCCTTCCCTCCGGCTATGTGTATGTGCTCCTTCTTTATGTGCTCAAACGGCACGACAAGGTCGGTTTCGATACTTGTCTCAATCATCTCCTGCGGGATTGGCTCTGACGCAACCTGTTTGCCCTTTAGTGCGGGATTTTGTGTGAGCTCCGCTTTCTTGGTCTGTGGCTTTGGGCTCTTGCCCTTTGTAACGATGCCGGTAGTAAGATCCATTGTTATCATCTCCCCATTCATTATGGCCTTTGTAGCGTTGCCCGTTCCTATTATACACGGCTTGTTCATCTCCCTGCTGACTATGGCGGCGTGACAGAGTATCCCACCCTCGTCGGTGAGGAAGGCTGCAGCCCTTTCCATCGCAGGCACGAAGTTGGGCTCGGTCATCGGTGCCACCAGTATGTCGCCCTCCAGCACCTTCGGTAGATCCGATACCTTTTTGACTATCCTGGCTACGCCGGAGATGGTGTCCACTGTCCTGCTTGCGACAGTTCCCTTGACCTCGCTGGATACCGTGTGCCTTGAGTTCCACTCGTCTATGAAATACCTGGCTGAGCTGCCGGAGAATATCCGCTTCTTTCCATCGATAATCATGTATGCGAAGGCCTCCTTTCGCTTTGCAAACTCTTGCTTGCCCAGTTTTGCGCCCTCAAGTATCTCCAGGGGGGTGAAGTACTTCATCTCTTGCAGTGTGTATCCCCATCTCTTGCCTATCTCTGAGAGCAGGGGATAGATGTTGACTATTGCGCCGCTCAGCACCTCGGTCCTGTAGGTCCTGAGCCATACATACCACTTCGCCACCTTTATGTCCTTGATAAGCGCCTTCCTGTCCTTGTGCTTTGAGGCGAACGCCTTGAAATCGTCATCTGTCTTCTTGTCGTGGGCAGCCATCTTGGCAAGCTCCATCGCGGGGTTCTTGAATGCCCTTATCTTGCCCATGAGCTCCTCGGGGGACCAGGGCTCGCCCATGCACCACCTTATGCGGACGTTGCCGAAGTCGTATATGTGCCTTGCCACATCCGCCTTGACATCCTTGCCGGCGCGGTACCGCTCCGCAATCTTCAGCAGGTCCACCCTTTCCTTGTAAACGGCATCGTGCTCGGGAGGCGATGTCAGCTCTATGAGTATCGAGTTGATGTCATCCTTTGGGTCTATTATGTCCTTTATGCCCTCCTTGATCGTGTCCTGAAGGTACCGCTCGATTGAGAGCGGGACAACCAGGTAGACAGTGAACAGGCTGAGCTTGTCGTAGAATTCCCCGAATAGGGATATCAGCTTCTCTGTGCCGACCTTGCTGAAGTCGCCCTTCTTTATCTCCAATGAGAACTTGTCAAGCTCCGTGCCTAACAGCTTGCCCCTTGTCGCGAGATTCTCCAATGCGGAAGGGTGCGTCTTTGCGTAGCCGAGTATCGTATCGGCGTTCTTGGCTATCGAGTCTACGTCGTAGCAGAATATGTCGCCCAACACGGCGAAGTTCTTGTGATTGTTGCCGGACTTCCCCCATAGGATATCGCGAACGTACTTTTCGTCCCTGTAAGGAGACCCGCAGCACTCTATGGCGAAGGGCATGGCCTCTCTGGTGACTATGTTCTTGAAGTTTATGCCGCGTATTGAACGCGCCAACTCCTCCTTTGTCGGTTCCTTTGCCATGAGACCATCAGCAAAGAAACTTGGCTGTGCAGATATAAAAACCCTGCAGGAAAGGGTTAAATATTATCATCGATGCAGATACTAAAGATTGGATGTTTGCAGGCAAGAAGAAGGTAAATGAGGACGTAGCTCCGGACAATGTTACTAGCAAGGAAAGCGCGAAATTCGGCAGCCGCGCAGCCCGCATCTTTGCCCCGATTGCGGGCTTTATAGCTACGGGAACAGGGATTACGGCCAGCTCCGACATGATGACCAAGGCTGAATGGGATCGGCTGTTCTCCTATGCGAGGCAGCATGTGCCGGACAAGCTTAGTGCCGCCGTTACGCAGAGCAACGTGGCGGATGCGATGAACCTGCTAAGGAACCATGGCAATGAGCTGATGAACAGGATGGACTATGTGTCCAACATCTTCTCCAATCGCGTGATTGAGAGCCTGCAGAACGTGTCCCACATGGTCTCAGACAAGATCATAAGCATGACCATGACCGGCCTGAACCAGCTCAACAACATCGCCAACACATGCGAGACCTCGATAAGCGTCGTGTCCTGGGGCCCAAGCACTTTCCCCTTCTGCGTGGGAAGCATATGCGAGTTCCAGAATAAGCTCATAAGCATAGCTCAGAAAAGCGCGACAGCAATGAACGGATCCAACAACATAGTGATCCAGAACGAGACGGTCAACAGGATGAGCGAGCTATGCATATCCAGCATGCAGAACCTGACCCAGCACCTGATAATGAACATAACCACACTGAGGGTGTGATAGCTTCACTTCAGCCTTATCGAGTCGAGGTTCATCGGCGCCCTTCCCTCGGCGTGGATCGCCCTTCCGAGCGCCCTAGCGAGATCCTCGCACTTCGATTCCTCCCCGTGCATGGTGTAGATGTTCTTCGGCCTCGGCCTCAGGTGCTCCACGAAGCTCAGGAGCTGCCTCCTGTCGCTGTGTCCGGAGAATCCGTCGGCGGTCTTGACCTGCATGTTGACCGTTATCGGGAGCAGCCTGCCGTCCTGGTCGGGCATCGGAATCTCCTTGACCCCGTTCTGTATCCTCCTTCCCATGGAGCCTGAGCCGTTGTATCCCGCAAATATCAGCGTGTTCTTAGGGTCGTCTGCCAGCCTCTTGAAGTACTCTACGCTGGCTCCGCCGTTCATCATTCCACCGCTGGCGAGTATGATCGAGGGACCCCTCTCGAATATCTCCTCCCTCTCTCCCTTTATGACCTCGAATATCTCGCTCTCGAACGGGGACCTGTTGTTCAGTATCCTGTTTCTGAGGCTCTCCTTCAGGTACTCGGGGTATGCCGTGTGTATGGCGCTTGCCTCAAGTATCATTCCGTCGAGGTAGACGGGCACGTCGAGCTTGTACTGCCCGTTCATCGCCATGTAGTTCTCGAGCACCAGCTGTATCTCCTGGCTCCTTCCAACCGCGAACAGGGGTATCAGCACCTTGCCTCCGCCCTTTATGGTCTGGCTTATCATCTCCATAAGCTCCCTCTCGGCATCGTTCCTGTTCTTCGTGATGTCGTTCGGGCCTCCGTACGTGCTCTCTATGAAGAGCGCATCTACCCTGGGGTACTTAACGTCAGTGGGGTCGTACAGCCTGGTGAACCCGTACTTCATGTCCCCGGTGTGCACAATGTTGTACATCCCCTCTCCCACGTGCAGGTGCACGGTGGAGCTGCCGAGTATGTGCCCGGCGTTGTGGTATGTGAGCTTGAGCTCGTCGGTTATGTTGGTGACCTCTCCGTAGTCCCTTGTTATCATGTGCGTAAGCATCTTCCTGACGTCCTTCTCGCCGTAGAGCGGAGTGCCTCCGGTCCTCTGCACCAGCTTAAGGTAGTCGTTGAGCAGCAGCGCCGCCAGATCCCTTGTGGGCGGTGTGCAGTAGACCGGTCCATCGTACCCGAACTTGAACAGGTATGGCACGAAGCCTATGTGGTCCATGTGAGCGTGAGTTATGACTATCGCGTCCAGCTCGTTTATCGAGAGGTTCGCGCTGTCAAGATACGGGAAGGCCTTGTTTACCTCCGAGTGCGCGTTAGCGTCGCTGCCCCTGATGGACGGCTCCGGACTCAGACCGCAGTCTAGTATTATCTTCGAGTTGGGCGTCTCCAGAAGAAGGCTGCTCCTTCCCACCTCCCTGTAGCCTCCGAGCGCGGTGGCCTTGAGCCACTCGCTCTTGTTGATCACCTTGTTAATGTCCTTGCCAACGTCGTGGAGGAACTTCTTCCTGAAGTCCGCCTCGTTGAACATAAGAGCCCTTACGCCGCTTATCGTGTCGCTGCTCATCGTCGGGGTCCTGAGAACCTTCGGCGTCCAGTTTGTCCTGAGCGCTATCTCCTTCAGCGTGGATCCGCCCTTTCCGATGACAAGCCCAGGCTTGAGCGCGTCTATGTAGACCTCGCAGAACTCTGGCACAAACTTTATGCTGCTGACCACGGCCTCCTTGGGTATTATGCCGGTTATGGTCTCAAGAGCCTCCTCGGGCTTCATCAGCGCGCTTGCCTCGCTCCTTATTATCAGCTTCTTCTTGATTGACGAGGCTATGTTCCTTATCACGGAGTCGTCCTGGTAGAGCAGCTTAGCGTTCTTCAGGTAGACGACTATGTCGGGCCCCTCGAACTCGGCCTTTATGAAGCCGGCCTCTCCGGGCAGCATCTGCTCTATCCTGTCGAATATGTCCTCAGCCTTCAATCTCTGGGGCCTATCCTCCCCGTTTCCTACTGGTCTCTCTTCCAAAAAATCACTATGTCTTATCCTATCCTAATCGCTGTCTTTCCCTATTTCCGCCTGTCGCCTGATTAATCGTGTATGATGGATGCAACAACAAAACCGAGTTGGTGTGTGTATGATGCGGTTACTTTGCCGTTGAGAACTTCTCGAGGTCCTTGTCCGTGTACTCGGTGTACGCGTTCTTGGTTATTACCGCGATGGTCATGTTGTTTCCGGTGGCCGCGTCCCTCCTCATGGCTATCGACAGCGCCTTACCGACTATCTTGACACCCTCCTTTACGGACAGCCCCTTCTTATATGCGTCCTCAAGGTATCCGATGGCCGTGAGCGATCCGCTTCCCGTTGCGGTGAACTTGCTCTCCTCGGTGTAGCCGCCTATCGCGTCTATGTTGTACATCTGAGGTACATCGCCGTCAAGCCCGGCAATTATGAGACCGACCTCGAAAGGCATGTACTTGTTCTGTTGAAGTATGATTGACAGCAGTGAGGCAGCGGACTTGGGCGTCATCAGCCTGTTCTCGTTCATCTTGTATATCTCTGCCTGAGCCTTGAGCACCCTTATCAGCTCCTGGGCGTCGCCCACTGTGCCCGCGATCGTCATTGCGAGGTTGTTGTCTATCTTCCAGACCTTCCTCACCTCAGTATTGGCTATGAAAGTGTAAGCGGTGGCCCTTGAGTCAGCTCCGACAACTACGCCGTCGCTGCAAATGAGACCTATCGTGGTCGTACCCTTCAGGTATCCCTTCTTGTTATCTACATCCATATCAACACCATTTATCCAATAAGCGCGAACTATTTAACGAAATTTATATGCTGTATGCATGCCTTGAAATTCGTATCGGTATTTGCGCAAAACAACCGCCACCAAGCAGTTATTACCGTCGGATTAGGCCGCGCGAACAAACTTTTAATTCGCAAAAGAAACAATATACATTGAACCATCAATTATATAAAGCCTTCCGAAAACGGAGCTGGACTTCTATGAGAAGTCCAACATGCTCCCGCTTCCGACGAATTGCCTCTTGCCTCCCTGCAGTTCCGCGTACGCAAATGTGCGATATACCTTCGTGACCTTGACCTTGTATATGTTGCCGATCCTCGTCTTGGCGTTCTTGATGAAGACAACGAACTGGCCTACCTTGCCGATGCCCTCTCCCCTGGCACCCTTCGCGTCGACCTTCATGTCGTAGACGGTTCCCTCCTCTACGTTTTCCACTATCTGGTATTCCTGCGCCATTGACTCATCCAATTGTCATTCGAGAGCTACCTTCTTAAAGCTACTCTCCAACTTTTCAAAACTTTGACGATTGTCCAAGCCCACCGAAAAGACCAATAGAACGAGCTGGCTTCTTATCTTATTCGCGCTTTGGTGCCTTGGCCCTCGCTGAGCGGCCTCTCACAGGCTTCATCAGTACGTAGAGCGCGAGACCCAGTGCAACAGTTATCCCGCCGAGAAGGTATGCTGACTCATTCTTGTATCCGTTCAGGCGAGACTGCTCGGCTGATGCGCTTGTCCTCGATTCGTTGAGCAGCGCAAAGGCCTTGCTCTGATTGCTGAACGACTGGTTCATCGCGAGATACATCTCAGAGTACGCGACCTTCAGGTTGGGATAGAAGATCAGGTAAGAACTTGTGTTCACGCTTTGCAGATACGCCTTGGTGGAGTTTATCGCGGACGAAAGATTCATCGATTCCGGCGAGTAGCTCTGCGCGTAGGTGTTATAAAATAAAACCGCGAGCAATAGGATCGCTCCCATTGCCGCGTAAAGACTTTTCATGAAGACACTGTGGATCTATGCAGACAGTTACAGGTTCACGTCTATGTTGAGCTGCTCCTTGAGCTCCCTGTACCTGTTCCTTATCGTGACCTCAGTCACTCCGGCCACATCTGCGACCTCCTTCTGCGTCCTCCTCTCTCCCGCAAGCGCGCCCGCGATGTACACCGCTGCGGCGCTGACGCCGGTCGGGCTCCTTCCGGAGACCAAGCCCTTCTTCATCGCGTCCTTGAGGAGGTCTATCGCCTTCTCCTGCGCCTCTCCGCTCAGCTTGAGCGCGTTCACGTACCTCGGCACGTAGTTTACCGGGTCCGTGAGCGGTATCTTGAGGTTCAGGTCGTGGGATATCACCCTGTAGGCCCTTCCGATCTCCTTCTTAGGCAGTCCGGATATGCTGGATATCTCGTCAAGCGTCCTCGGCATTCCCGCCTGCCTGCACGATGCGTATATTACAGCCTGCACCACAGTCTCGATAGGCCTTCCCCTTATCAGGTTGTTCTGCACGCACTTCCTATATAGAAGGGCGGCCGACTCCCTGATGTTGTCCGGGAGACCGAGGTAGCTCGAGACCCTGTTCAGCTCTGGCAAGGCGATGAGGTAGTTCCTCTCGCTCGAGCTGGCGATGCTGGCCCTCTTGTGCCACTTCCTCATCCTGTACAGCTGTGCCTGCCTCTTTGAGGGTATCCTCACCCCCCTAATGTCCTTATTGTAAAGATCTATCTCCGTGACAAGTCCCCTGTTGGGCTTTGTGTACTTGATTGGTGCGCCCGTCCTTGCCCTGGCGTTCCTCTGGTCGGCGTCGAACGCTCTCCACTCAGGTCCGCTGTCGGTCATGTTCTCCTCTATGACGAGACCGCAGTTGTTGCATACCAGCTCTCCTCTCTCTCCGTCGAATATGAGATCAGTGCTGCCGCAGCTCGAGCACCTCTTTGTGGACTCGTGAGTCCTGGGGTCAACCTGGGGCGACGGCGTTCCGGACTGCATTGGCATGGACTGGACCGATATCTCCTCAGTCTGTGCGACCTGCCTTGCGCCTCTCTTCGGGGCATCGGCTATGCTGAGTTTGTCGCCGCTGACTATAATCTTCCTTGGCTGCGCTGGCTGTGCCGACTGCACCGGCTTTGACGGCTTTGAGACCTTCTTTGCAGTACTGTTCTTTGGCTTGTTTGAGACCTTTGTCTTTATCTTATTCTTTGAGTTGTTCCTCATTGTTTCACCGATGAGCGTAAGAGCTAACAGATGCAAGATATAGGGTAACGTTTAAGAATCTTAGCAAAAGCAGCACTACTATTGTGAGGGAATAAATATATAAACCTTTCGGTAGTCGTATTTATATACCTTTGCGGACTTGACGAGAGAAGGCCGTCGCATTTCGGGCACAGAGGGTAGTGGCAGGCCGTAGCCCTCTTTTTGTTCTAGGCAGCATTGGTCTGAGCGGCGCAAAGGCCTTGCATACTCACTGGGCACCCGCCGGCGCGTTTCATCCCCTTGAGCGCGCTCGTAGTGTCATCGCTTGTGCGCTATC
>DATLRT010000009.1:0-10597 GCA_035534575.1 Candidatus Acidiferrales bacterium | reverse complement strand
ATTATGTCGGGCTTCTCAACAAGGCCAAGTATCTCGAACTTGGCTTCTACCATATACTTGACTATGTCAATGTATGTCTTTGCCATTTTATCAACTTTTTTGTTTTAAGTCAACAAAGGGCGTAAAGGAATAAGCGGTGGTATGCTTTCAGCTTCTGCTATGGCCGTCCCCCATCTCGGGAGAGTGCCCTGAACTTGAATTAGAAGCGTGAAATACTATCGAATACACCATCTGCTTAGTTAATTACGTCTTTGATTAACCCTAATAATGTTTAAGAAATCAATGTTTATAAAGGTTGCGTACAGCTCGATTTTGCGGTGCTCATGCCCCAGTGCGGCAGCATTAGGTGAAAGCAAGTTGTCAGGCTGTCGAACGACCAACTTGTAGATAGCTTTATATATCTAATGATAGCATAAGATATATGGTTCTGATGCACAAGCTCACCTACCAGGAGGTCATAGCCATAAACAAGAGGCTGGGAGAGGAGGGAGTGATTCAGAACAGCAACCTTGAGTTCATAATGGATACCGCAAAGGACATAGAAGACCAATTTGGTTACGCAACCGTGTTGCTTTACGAGATACCCAGGGCGCACTCATTCCTCAATGGCAACAAGAGGACCGGCTTTTTCTCCTTCATAGCATTCATCAAGATGAACGATTACAAGCTGAGAAAGGAGCCTGCATCCAGGGACAAAATTGTGCGGACGATGAACGAGATAGCGCTCGGGAGGGCAAAGAAGAGCAGGGTCGAGAGGCTTGTAAAGGAACTTATGGTAGTAGAGGAGATGGCATGAAGGATATAATGCAGATAATTGACGAGGCAAGGATTGAGTTCGCGGACATAGAGCTCGCCCTCAAGAACGAGGACGAGGCCCAGAGGCTGCGGGCGCGCCCTGCCACAAGAGCGGTCTTCCTGCGCCTGCCCACGGAGCTTGTGGCAATGCTGGATCGGGCAGCAGAAGAGGATGGCAGGAACAGGCAGAGCTATATCATAAAGCTATTGAAGGGCAAGCTCAGCTAGCTTATCTTCCCCTCTCTTGAGCATTCCTGTGCTGACACCCGCAGGCTAATCCCTGTTATGCTCCAGGAACCTGACGTTTATGTCCGTGAACTCCATAACCTGATTGAACGGCCTCATTACGTCGCCCCTCATGTTCGCCTTGTTGTTGAAGAACCGCTCTATCTCCTTCCTGGTGGCAGCGTCGTCTATGGTGAACAGGTTGTCCATGAACCGACCCAGCATGTGGGTCGCGGGCTCGTACTTCTTCATGAACCCCTTCCAGTTCGCCTTGGTGAATGCCCATATCATCCCCTTGCCCACCGGGTTCGAAGCCACACCTGCAGGTATGTTGAAAGAGTCCTGCAGCCTAACCTCCCTTGTCATTGAGAAGGCTAGCGCCTTCCTTATCAGGACCGGGTCGCTAAAAGCGCCAAGGCTGGAGAGCAGCCTCATCTTCTCCTCCGGAAGCTTTTCGCTCTTGTACAGCCCGACAAGGCTGTTGAAGGTCGTGAGGTTTCCCCTGTAAGCCACAGTTCCGTAGATTGCGCCCTTTATGTCGGGCTCGATTGCGCCTGGGCCCTCCTTCAGCCTCTTCGCAAACATCGCCATGACCGTCTTTGCTGTGTCGGGGTCTCCCGCAACGCCGAGGCTCCTTATCGTAATCGGCCTGAGCATCGTGGTGGTGCTCTTCTCTCCGCTGACCTTCTTCCATCCTATCCTGTTGAGTATCTTCCTGTGGTACTGAATCGTAATCCGGTTCAGCATTGCGTAAAGTCTCTTGTTGTCCCTCAGGTAGACAGAGAGTCCGCCAAGGTGACCTGATACGCTGAAGTTGAGCGGGTAACCGGCGTCCATGCAGTACCTCTGCACGAACTCTAGGTACTTCTCCACCTTTATCCTTGACGACCTTGCAAGAGTGTAGAGGTCGTTCTCTATTCCCCAAGCGTCGAGCGGGCTGAGCTGGCCGCCCTTTATCATCAGGCCCAGCCTGTTGAGCATGTGCTCCGGATACTTGACGCGGTAGATGCCCCTCTGACCGTAGTTGAGCTTTACGTAATCGCTGCCCTTGAGTGCAATCTTTGTCTTCTTCGTGTCGAACATCTTGAAGCCCGACTCCTTGGAGTTGAACCTGTAGTGCATAGGTATCGGCCAGACCTGCTTGCTGCCGTTCGGCCACCTTACGGTGAATCTCTGCTGCTCCAACATCGCCTCATCAGCCTTGTCGCTGTAGCCGACATCTATCACGGGGTAACCGGGATTGTCTATCCAGTACTCAACCACGCTGGAGAGATCCATATTCTTGCCCCTCTTCTTTGCAGCCGCGTCGATTGCGTTCCACAAATCCTCCTTCTCCGCGTTGGAGTACTTGTTCTTGTCAAGGTAGTTATGGAGGCCCTCCCTGAACGCCTCCTTGCCCACGTAATCCTCAATCATGCCGAGCACGCTGCCTCCTTTCTCGTAGCTTATCTCGTCGAATATCTGGTCTATCTCGCTGGGATCCTTCACCTCCACGCTGATGGGGTGCGTGGACTTCAGCTGGTCGGCCGCGAGTGCGGTGCCCATGGTGTCCAGCACGTACTGCTTGTCGGCCTCCCACTCCGGGAACACCGACTCGATCGCCTTTGTGCTCATGTATGTTGCGAAGCTCTCATTGAGCCAGAGGTCGTTCCACCATCTCATGGTCACAAGGTCGCCGAACCACTGGTGGGCCAGCTCGTGCGCGATGACCTCGGCTATCCGCTGCTTTATCGCTACGGACGAGACCTTCTCGTCGCCCAGTATCACAATCTCCCTGAATGTTATGGCGCCCCAGTTCTCCATCGCCCCGGCAGCGAAGTCCGGGATCGCGAGAAGATCCATCTTGGGCAGAGGGAACCTTATGCCGAAATAATCGTTGAAGAAATTTATGAACTTCTTTGCGAAATCCAGCGCCATCGGCGCGTAAGCGACCTTTCCAGGGACCGTGAGCACGCGGATGGGCATGCTGCCCAGCTTTGTGGTGACGAACTCGAACTTGCCCACCGCCATGTAGAGGAGATATGTGGACATCCTCGGGCTCTTCTGGAACCTGACCGCCTTCTTCTTGTTGAGCGTGGAGGTCTGGTCGAGTATGGGCATGTTGGATACCGCCATAAGCTCCTTGTCGATGACAAGCTCAAGCTCGAAGGTAGCCTTGAACTCCGGCTCGTCTATGCACGGGAACGCGGTCCTCGCGCTGGGCGCCTCGAACTGGCTGGTGAGTATGTAGTCCTCCTTTCCGTTGTGCACGTACTTGCTCCTGTAGAACCCGTACATCCCGTCGTTGTTGGTGCCCTCGTACTCAATCTTTATCTCCACGTCTCCCGATACGGGCTTTGCTAATGTGAGCGCAATCGATGTATCCTTCTTGTCTTCCTTCACTGTAGCCTCCTGGCTGAGTTGCGATGTCGATACGGTCGCCCTGATAATCCTGAGCTCGCTGGCGTTGAGCGTTATCAGCCTCGTGGCCTTTTCCACGCTGGCCGATATGGTCTCCTTGCCGTGGTACCTGAATGTCTTGAAGTTGGGTGTGATTATCAGCTTGTAATTGGAAGGTATGACGTTTTTTCCGAGAGTCCTGTGGGTAGCCTTTGCCATCTCATCATCGTAATTGAATAAAAATACAAGTATTTAAAATATAGCTATCCATATCGTAGATATCTGGCTGGTTTTCGATGAGGATTGCGTTCGTATCAGACGCCGCGTACCCGTGGCACGTTGGGGGATTGGAGCTAGTGGAGAGCATAGAGGCCAGGGAGCTCGCCAAGGAGCACGAGGTCCACTTCTTCTCGTTCAGGTGGCCCGGCATGCAGGAGGAGTTCAAGAGCAAGGGGATACGCTACCACACATTCCATCCGATAACCAAGGAGAAGTTCTACAGGCACGGAAGGAGGTCGATAAGGGAGGCCATCACCTTCGGCGTAGGGATGTTCATGCTTTTCAGGTATAGGTTCGACGTCGTGTACGCGAACGAGTTCCCTGTCCTCCACCTTCCGGTGATAAAGTTCTACTGCATGGTCACAGGCGCGAAGCTCGTGCTGGATGTGGTGGAAGTGTGGAACAAGAACTACTGGGTCAGCTACCTGGGGCCCGTTGTTGGCAGCCTTGCCGGCCTCTACGCTTCAGCAGTTATAACCTCGGGCGACTCTTACGTGGCCAACTCAAGCATGACAGCGAAGGGGCTTGAGGAGATGGGAATACCGAAGGAAAGGATACACGTCTTCTCCCCAATCATCGATGACAGGCAGATGAGGCAGGTCAAGGCAAAGCAGACGGACACGATAATATTTTCAGGCAGGCTGATAAAGGAGAAGAGGCTCGACAAGTTCATAGACGTGGTAAAGTCAGTCTCGAGGACGGTGAAGAACCTCAAGGTGGTGATAATAGGCGAGGGGCCGGAGAGCGGGAGGATAATGAGGCAGATATCCCACCTCAAGCTCGAGAATGTGATAGAGCTCAGGAAGTTCTACAGCGAGAGGGAGAAGGTGAACATGTACAGGAGGCTCAAGTCGGCGAAGATGCTGCTCCACATGTCGGAAAGGGAGGGACTGAGCATAATAGCCTTGGAGAGCCTTGCGCTCGGGACGCCAGTGGTGCTCCCATCGTACTCGCCCATACCGGAGGAGGTGAGGAGCATGTGCGTGGTCGGCGACGAGGTGGCTCTGCCGGAGAAGGTGATAGAGATGCTCAGGGCGAAGAACAAGGGGGCTTACATAAAGAACAGTGAAACGCTTAAGAACTTCTACGTCTCAAATGTTAATAAGTTCTACTCGAAGCTTTTCGAGGAACTCGGATTGATCTGATGAAGCTGCTAAACGCGCTGCCGCCTTACAACATGTTCGGCCTGGAGGACCAGGACTACAAAAAGGCAAAGGTGGTGATAATGCCGGTGCCGTACGACTCCACATCCACTTACAAGGCGGGGTCGAGGGAGGGCCCGCACGCGATGATAGAGGCGAGCAGGACGGTGGAGCTTTACAGCGAGGAGCTGGGAAAGGACATAAGCGCCAAGCTGGGCATATACACCACCGACGAGCTCGCTCCGGACTACAGCTCGCCGGACAACATGGTGAAGAGGATAGAGAGCGAGGTCAAGGTAATACTCAACGACAAGAAGATACCTGTGCTGATAGGCGGGGAGCACACGATATCCGTGGGCTCGATAAGCGCGCTCTCGAAGGTCACCAAGAGCTTCAGCGTGCTCCAGTTCGACGCCCACTCGGACTCAAGGGAGAGCTACCAGGGCTCGAGATACTGCCACGCATGCGTGATGGCAAGGGCGAAGGAGCTGTGCAAGAGCACCTACAGCGTTGGCATAAGGAGCATGGAGGAGGGCGCGGACAAGAGGAAGGACGTGCTCACCATGATGAAGATGCACGGAATGACAAGGGAAAAGATAATAAAGTCCATATTGGACAACACGGAAGACAGCATTTACCTCACGATTGACCTTGACGTGCTGGACTCGAGCGAGATGCCGAGCACCGGGACGCCTGAGCCGGACGGGATGAAGTTCCACGAGCTGAAGGAGATACTGAAGGCGGTGCTGAAGAAGAAAAAGGTAATAGGCTTGGACATAGTGGAGCTCAATCCGATACCGGGCTTTGTCGCGCCGAACTACCTTGCGGCAAAGCTGCTATACCTGACGCTGGGATTCGCTTTCGCCTAAGCAAGGAAGGCTATCTGCCCTCCTTGAAGACCTTGGCGTAGTCTATTGTTATTCCGCCCATAGCCTTGGATATCAGCCACGCAGCCAAGAAGGAAAGCACGAAGACCACGGGCATTACCACGGCTATTCCCAGTATCTGGACGCCCAGCTGGTTGAGTGCGGCCATCCCGCCACCGAAGAATATTCCATTGGGCAGATGAGGATATCCAGACTGCACCGCGAATGCGCTCTGTGCGAAGAAGGCAACCATAAGCACACCGAACAGGCCGCCGGTCATGTGGCCAGCGAACAGCCCGGCAGGGTCGGAGAACCACTTCACCTTGGCGAAGAACTTCTCGCCCAATACGAACAGAGGTCCGCCCAGAAGGCCAAGCACTACCGCGCTGCCGACGCTGACAAATCCCGCCAGGGGCGTTATCACTATAAGGCCCATGAGCACTCCGTTCGCGCCGTCAACAAGTTGCGGCCTTGTCTTGAGTATCAGCTTGGTTGACGCCAGCACGGACAGGAAAGATGCTGCAGCGGCTACGAATGTGGTTATCACCACGATCATCGCCTCGCTGTTGAACGCGAGTACGCTTCCGGGGTTGAAGCCGAACCAACCCAGCCAGAGAAGAAGGAGTCCGAGAGTGAGCCAGCCCTTGTTGACGTTGATTCCGACGCGCGGGCTCTGCTTGTATCCCTTCCTTCTCTCCTCCCTCCAGATCTGGAGCAGGATTCCAAGACCCGCAGCCGCGGCTGCGCCGTGCACGACAAGGCCGCCCGCAAAGTCGCTCATCCCGAGCGAGGCGAGCCAGCCGGTGGGATTCCATATCCATGCGGCCGGTATGGCCCAGATGATTATGAAGTAAGGTATCGTGTAGATGAAGAAAGCGGTCATGCGGACCTTATGCAGGATTATCAGCCCGACAAGCGCGAGTGTGACCGCAGCGAAGGCGGTCTCGAACAGGAAGTACGTAGATGTTGTGAGGCCGGTGTTGAAGTAGTTGGCTCCCATCGACCACCATGTGCCGCTGAGCATGCCGGCGACGTTGACATTGAATCCGCCGAGGAATATGCCGTTGTAAAGCGGGTTGCCGATTATGCCGCTGATTGTTGGGGCGAACGCGGTGTTGAAGCCGAGGAACGCCATGAAGAACAGCGCAGAGCAGGTGATTATCATCGTCTTGATGAGGCTCCTGTCGTACTTCTCTCCAAACTCGCCGACCTCAAGGAAGCCGACCGCAATGGTCATCAGGAAGACGAAAAGGGCCGCAAGCATGACCCACAGATTGTTGACAGTAGCGTCAAGGATCAACACATATCCACCGCTAAGTGAGGGGAGAAAAGGTATAAAAAACGATTGCCGAGAAAGTCAGAAACTTAAATTGCCGGAAGCCTATCGCTGCCTATGGCGATTATCCTTTTGGCTTGAATATCAAGGACAGTGATAGAGGCTGTGGGTATCTTGAGACGCCCGGTGGGCAGCAGGTCATCATCGTATCTATCCTCAAAGCCCGCCAATGAGGAGGCTATCGGATCCAGGTGGGATACTGCGATGGAGATGCCATCGGGCAGATCGTCCATGAATGCCCCTATTCTACTCTTCAGTGATGTCCAGCTCTCCAGGCCCAGTGGATAGTTAGCGTCAATCTCTTCCTTCATATATTTCCCCATAGCCTCGGTTGACTCGAATTTTTTATTGTTGAAGCTTCCGAAACCGCGTTCCCTTAGCCTGTCGTCTATCTTTGGCTTTATGCTAAAACCATTGGCGATTATGTCAGCGGTCTGCACCGCCCTCAGAACCGGGCTGGTGAAGATGCTGCTTGGATTGGATAGCCTATTGAGTTCTCGTGCCGTGGACTCCGCCTGAGACACGCCCAACGGAGTGAGCGGATTTCGGTTAACGTCATTGCTCAGCGTTCTGCCTACGTTCGCCTCGCTCTGGCCGTGCCTTACCAATATCAGAATCTTCATCTGGTGCACCTAGATTGATTGAAAGCAAAATGGGCCCGCGGAGAATCGAACTCCGTGTCTTCACGTTGTCAACGTGACGTCTTACCAATCGACTACGAGCCCAGGTTATAACTCGATTACCTTTCCGTCCGTCGCGACCTCGGTGTTCTTGAATATCTTCCTAGCGTCGCTGAGGAGCACCTTCGTGTCCTTGTATCTTGCGCTTATGTGGGTGAGCAGCAACCTCTTCGCCCCCGCCTTCTTGGCTATTGTCGCCGCCTCCTCTGATGTGGAGTGCTTTCTCTCCCTGGCGAGCGAGATCCACTCGGATGCGTATGTAGCCTCGTGTATCAGCAAATCTGCACCGGCCGCGGCTGTCACCGCGCTCCTTGTGGGCCTGGTGTCGGTTGCGTAAACAACCTTCCTGCCTGCTTCCTTAGTTGTTATGTCCTTGAGTTTTATAATCCTTCCACTCACCGACAGGGAGCCCTTCTTCTGTATCTCTGAGAACATGGCGCCCCTTAGCCCGGCCTTCGTAGCCTTCGTCTTCATGAAGCGCAGCTTGTCGTCCTCCTTGAACGCGAACCCGTATGTCTCGAGCTCGTGCTCAAGCCTGAACGCAGAGACCGTGAAGCCCTTGCCCTTGTATATCGTCCCGCTCTTTATCCCCGTTATGGTGACAGGGTAGGACATCTTCGCCCCATCGAAGCCCATTAGCGCCTTTATGCCGGGTATGTGCGCCTTCGGTATGAATATCTGAAGCGGAGCGGTCCTCCTGTTGAGGCCCAATGTCCTCATCAGCCCCGCGAGGCCGAGAGTGTGGTCGCCGTGTATGTGGGAGAGGAAGATCGCCGTCACCTTCGATATGCTCAGGGAGTTTATCATCATCTGCCTCTGCGTCCCCTCGCCGCAGTCGAAGAGGAATATCTCGCCCTCGTGCTCCAGTGCTACGCTGGAGAGGCTCCTCTCCTTCGTTGGGCTCGAGCCCGATGTGCCTAGAAACACGATCTTCATATCCTCACTTCTTTTTCTCCAGCCGCATCGTCTTGTCCTTCAGGTTTACCTCGACAATCTCGAACTCGGCGGTGACCCTTTGCAGCTCCTCCTTGGTTATTCTCTTATTCGCCATTGCTGAATTTATAAGTATGTTGATTGCGGTCATGTTGTGGAGTATGGCGTCCGCCACCTCCCTGCTCTTCTTCGCGCCGTCCTCTATCTCATCGAGCGACCTCTTCTGCTTCTCTATGCTCTTCAGTATCTTCTGCGCCTCTGCGCTCGGCCCCTCCTCCTTCGGCTTTGAGTCCAGGTAGAAGAACGATAGCGCGGATTGGAGCGAATCGAACTCCCTTGCCTCAAGCTCATGGTGCTTTCTCAGCTTGCAGAGGGAGAAATCAACAGCTACGCCCTCCTTGAGGTAGACATGCGCCTTTCCGCTTAACGATTCCTTAATCACAGCGTTAATTGCCTCAGAAAGCTGCGAAACCGAATCCCCCTCAAGCTTTCCCTTTACGCCTGCCCTTGCCACCGCCTCCTCCGAGTACTGGCTGCCCATCCCTACTGCCTTCACTACAGTAGCAACTTCCTTGCCGAACATATCCTCGACCAGTTGAGTCACCCCATCAGGGTCGATGACCGCGCGGGTCTGGTTTGCCGGAGGCACGTACTTTTCCCTGGCCCTTATCTGCCTGTCCTTGAAGGTGTGCTGCTCGTACGCGAGCAGTATGTTGGATTCCCTGTCGGTCACCACCATGTTGCCGAAGCCGAACATCTCGAATATGACGTTTACCTCGTCGTCGCCCTTCCTCGCGGTGAGCGATATTATCCTGTCGTTGTTGAGCTGGGCCACCCCGCTTACCACGAAGTTGGATATCCTCTTCCTGACCGCTATGGCGAAGTTTGACGCTTCTTCCGTCACCTCTATGTAGTCCGTGAGGTTGATCGCGTACGGTAGCGTGCACTGGAGGTTGATCTTCTCTCCAGACTTGGTGAGCCTTATCCTGAACCTGCCCTTGCCCAGCTCGTAGAACTTGTCGATGTAGAAGCCCTTGACCGCGGCATCAAGCTCGCCCACCAGGGCGATGAGCTCGAGCTGGTAGAGTTCTCGCATGTGCGGGTCACTTCTTTACCTTCTTCGCCCCCTCTTCCTTGACCACCGCGGCGAAGCTCCTTATGTTCTTGTAAGCGGTGTTCGAGTCCTCGAAGGCGGTGCCTATCTGGACTATGTCGGCCCCGTTGGCGTAGGCATCCTTCAGCTCCTTGGGCGTCCTTATGCCTCCCGCGACTATGTATGGAACTGTAGTGGCAGACCTGACCGCCCTTATCATCTCGTTCGGCACCGGCCCGGCGTTCTGCAGACGCGGGTTTGAACCCGTGTCCGTGATTATGAAGCGGTTTCCAAGGTACTCTCCGGCCATCGCTAGCGAGGCTGCTATCATCGGCTTCTCCCTTGGCACGAAGTTCGCGTCGCCTACCCATCCCACAGTCCCCCCGGGGTGCACGACAACGTATCCCACAGGCAGCGGCTCAATGCCGAACTTCCTTACCGTCGGTGCGGAAAGCATCTGGGCCTGGATTATCCAGTACGGGTTCCTCGCGTTGAGCAGGGACATGAAGTAAATGGCATCGGCGTTCCTCGTAATCGAGCTTATGTTGCCAGGGAAAAGTATGAGCGGTATGTCCACCACGTCCTTTATCCCCTGCGAGACGTTGTCCATCAGCTCTCCCTGAGCCTCGGTGCTGCCGCCCAGAAGGAGCACGTCAGTGCCACCCTCCGAGAGCATCTTCGCGGTCTTGACCGCGTCCGTCTCGGTCTTGTAGTCAACCGGATCTATCAGGCTGAACAGCATCGCTCCCTTGGTCTCCAGGACCTCGTGTATGTATAGCTCGACCTTTCCCTTCTTCATCTAATCACAATCTAATCGTAAATCAGTCCCTGTGGCCCTTGAGGAACTCGTCGACCATCTCCTTGCCCTC
>DATLRT010000008.1:0-29370 GCA_035534575.1 Candidatus Acidiferrales bacterium | reverse complement strand
TTCTAGGTGGGTCTCGATGCAGTCTCTCAAGGATATGCTTGTTGAATCAAAGGTGTTCGCAAACAGAGAGGTACTCTCGCCCCACTTCATACCGAAGAAGCTGATTTTCAGGGAGAAGGAGATAAACAACATAGAGCGAGCAATAGCCCCAGCACTGAAGGGCGAGAGGGGGAGGAACCTTTTCATCTACGGAAAGACAGGCACCGGGAAGACATCGTGCGCCAGGTACGTGATAGAGGAGGTTAGGGACATACCGAACACGCGCGCGAAGATATCCTACATCAACTGCAAGATTTACAACTCAAGGTACAGGGTGCTCAACAAGATTGTGAGCGACCATCTGCCCACGTACGCGAAGAGGGGATACGGTGCTGTGGACCTGTACGAGAAGCTCACCAGCTGGATTGAGGAGGACAATAAGATACTGGTCATCATGCTCGACGAGGTTGACGTGGTCAAGGACCTTGATGATTTGATTTACACACTCACGAGGATAAACAGCGACATAAAGGCGGGAGGAGTGACGATAATAGGGATATCGAACAAGGTCTCGTTCAAGGAGGCGCTTGATCCGAGAAGCCTCTCGACGCTCTACGAGACTGAGCTGGTCTTCGCGCCTTACTACGCGACCGAGCTGTACGCGATAATCAAGGACAGGGTGACGGGTGGTTTCAAGAGCAACGTAATCAGCGATGACATATTGCATTTCATAGCGGCATCCGCGGCGAAGGAGGGAGGCGACGCGAGGCTGTCGCTTAAGATACTCTCAAGGGTAGGTGAGATAACTGAGGAGAGGAACCTGGATAAGGTGTCGATGAAAGAGGCGACAGATGCCTCAAGGATGGCGGAAAACGACATCGTATACGAGCTGATTGCCACATTGCCGGAGCACCACAAGTTGGTACTTTATGCGATTGCGATACTCACACTGAGCGGGGGCTCGTACAAGAAGCTAACTGACGGTGTCGACACTTATCTTTTCAGCGGCGAGGTTTACAACAGGTACAAGAGCATCACGGAGAGCCTGCGCAAGGAGGCGAAGAGCGAGAGATGGTATAGGAAATACCTCTCGGAGCTGGAGATGCAGGGACTGATAACAGCGTTCGAGTCCGGAAAGGGGATAAGGGGCCACACGAAGCTGATAAAGCTGATGTATCCGCCGCAGAAGACCAAGGACGTCTTGGAGAAGGACATAATGGGGTACGAGAAGGACAAGGAAGGCGAAGAGAAGAACAGCGGTGCTTGATTGGATTTCAATGATGTCATCTACTCCTCATGCGATGCCGATGCGGGCTTCGCTCACAGGCTAGGATTCAAGCATATGTTCGTGCTGGGCAAGGACATAGAGCTCAGGGATGTTGACCGGGACAAGAACACGAACGCGAGCGGCTGCATAGTGATAGGTTCCAACAAACAGAGGCTGGAGGCGGCTGTGAAAAGCGGCGCGCTCGCAATAGGCATAACCGATCACAGAATAGACAGGAAGCTGATGCAGACGATGAAGGAGAGAGAGGTCGCGCTGCTGGTCTCGTTCGCAGGGATAAAGGAGCTGGGAGGCAGCAGCAGGCAGAGGGCGCTTTACCTGATGGCAAAGCTCGTGCAGAAGGCGACCAAGATGGACATAGAGGTGTGCTTCGCCAGCATGGCGAGGTCCAGGCTGCAGATGTTCTCGACGATGCAACTGATAGAGATGGCCAAGCTGCTGGGCGTGGAGGAGGCAGATGCAAAGGCCGGACTGTCGATGGAAATGAAGTGATGTTATGATGCGAGACAAGAGGAGATATCTGGTCGTTGAAAGCTACACGGCAGTAGGCGACCCCGAACTCTTCCAGAGGAAGCTGATGAGCTCGCTGCTGCAGGTGGTGGGAGAGTCGAACTTCTTCAAGCTCAACCCCAAGATAATGAAGTTCATTGATGACAGGAGGTTCATAATCAGGACTAGCCTGGAGGGCATGAGATACATGGTGCTCGCCCTCTCGTTCATAACCAAGATGGACGGCGCGGACACCGCGTTCTACACGCTGGGCGCATCGGGAACGATACTCGCGATAGAGAAGAAGCTCAAGACGTGACTAGTGCTCGAGCCATTCGACAAGCTCGCCGGTTATAACATATTTCAACTTTGAGAGATCCTTTATGTTCTTGCAGCCCGTGAGGAACATCGCGGTCTTGAGCTCGTGTATCAGGTCCTCCATGTGCTGCCTCACCGCCTTGGGCGACTCCATTGCCGGCTTCAGCATCGGCTGTGCCTGAGCGCACATAGTGGCTCCCATCGCAATAGACTTCGCAATCTCCAGTCCCGACCTTATGCCTCCTGAGGAGACCACCGGAATTTTGACTGCTCTCTTTACCATTAGAAGTGATGCCGCAGTGGGTATTCCCCAGTCCCAGAAGAGCTCGCCGAGCATCGTCTTAGTCCTCATCTTCATCTCCTTTGCCCTGTAGTACTCGACCGCCACGTAGCTTGTGCCGCCGGTGCCCGCAACCTCTATCGCGCTCACGCCCGCACCTTCCAGCCTCTTCGCAACCTCGCCCGATATCCCTGACCCTACTTCTTTTGCCACAACTGGCCTGTCAATCTTGTCAACGAAGTCCGCTATTTTTGACAGGACGTTCCTGTAGCTGGGTTCCCCCTCCGGTTGGGTAACCTCCTGCTCTGGATTGAGATGTATGTAGAACGCGTCGGCATCAAGCATCTTCACCAGCTTCCTGCCATCAGAGATGCTGAACCCTTTTGAGAGTTGTGCGCCGCCCACGTTTGTCCCTAGAAATATGTCAGGTGCGACCTTTCTTGCGATTGAGTATGTCCGCTCAAGCCTCTTGTCGTAAAGCCCTGCCCTCTGGCTTCCCACGGCCATGCCAAGGCCGAGCTCCTGGCAGGCCTCCGCTATGTTCTTGTTTATCTTTTCCGCAAGCTTTGCCCCTCCGGTCATTGCCCCGACCATTATCGGGGCTGAGAACTTGTGGCCCAAGAAAGTGGTAGCGGTGTCAATCTCGTCGAAGTCAATCTCGGGGAGCGAGTTGTTTAGCAGATGCACGTTCTCGAAGAGCGTGGTGGCCTTCTTTGCCTGCACATGCTCATCGACGCATATGTTGATGTGGTCCTCCTTGCGCTTCATTATGAGCCTTACCTTCTCGTCCTTGCTCATCTCCCCCAATCAAGCACCAATAGGCTAATGCATTGAGGATTTTAATACCTTGCCACCCCAATTTAATCGGTTAGATGATTGAGGACAACGCCATAAAGGTCATACTGGTCGACAAGGACGACAACCAGATAGGCACTATGGAGAAGATGGCCGCGCACCAGAACGGCGCAACGCTCCACAGGGCGTTCTCGATATTCGTGTTCAACTCAAAGGGGGAGACCCTGTTACAACAGAGGGCCATGGGCAAGTACCATGCGAGGGGCATGTGGAGCAACACCTGCTGCTCGCACCCGTTCCCCGGAGAGGCGGTAGCGGATGCGGCGCACAGGAGGCTCAGGGAGGAGATGGGGTTCGACTGCCCGCTTGAGGAGGAGTTCAGCTTCACTTACAGGGCGGATCTTGAGAAGGGAATGACGGAACACGAGTTCGACCACGTCTTCTACGGAAAGTACGAGGACAACGTGAACCCGGAGCCGAAGGAGGTTATGAGCTACAAGTGGATAGGGATGAAGGAGCTGATGCTGGACACGGAAAAGAACCCGGCCAGCTACACGCCTTGGTTGATACTTGCATTGAAGGAAATACAGGCGCAGGGTTGGACGGGAGATTAAGTATAAGGCAGTCCTGTACAAAAGCTATTTATATTTGGACGCACGCATTAACGATTAAGTAAAGTGTACCATATGAAAAATGGCATGGCTGGCATAGGCGCGTTTGCGCACTTCTCATTTAGCGCCAGCTATCTCGGCCATTGGTACCCTAAGGCACAGACTGCTGGATAGGTAATTCATTTTCGGTGGTTATGTGCGCGATATATCCTTAGCAGTGGCTAGTTTCCAAGAATTCCTAGCCGCCGCGCTTGATGCTGAATACAAAGGGAGTGGATAGTATGAACCTGAAGACCAAAGAAGAGATAAACCGGCGGGCCAGGGAGATGAAGGGGAACGAGGCCAAGGCAGAGGAGCTCATAGGCAGGTACTTCGGGGACGAGACGCTTAAGGTAATGCGTCGATTGAAAGATAGCGTGGAACCCGACAGGCCGGCCATATGCATAGCGAGGCAGATAGCCAAGCCGGACATACAGCACAACTCCCTCTTCCTTGCTGCCAAGGAGCTCGGCTTTCAGTTCATAAACCTGGAGTGGACTGACGACCGCTTCACTGCGCAAAATGATTACAAGAAGTCTTATGTAGCCGTGCCGTTTGCCAGCGCGGGGGGAAAGGGTACACTGAACATCCAGAACATCAAGCTCGCCAGCGTCGGTGAGGTTGAGGGTAGCCGATTGGACGGCATGGTGATAACCAGGAAAAACGTTGCCGCGATGAAAGAGATGGTTGAGAACAGGATGTCTTCTGGGGTGACATCATGCCTGCAGGACAAGGAGTACAAGCTGGTAGAGCTCCACTCCCTGCTGAGGCAGCGGATAGAGGGCCCTGGGCAATTGACCTTCGATGCAAGCTCGGTCAATGAGCTCTCCGCAAGGTACGTGGAGGAGAACAAGATTGAGTTGCCTACCGCAAAGACCATAGAGTCCAGGCTGGGGAAGCGGCTGACATCGGTGGCAGGACCTCGCATATACCTCCTGAATTTCCTGGCGTACAACTACATAAGCAACCTCGTGCTTGCGCCGGAGGATTTCAGCAAGGACGACCCTAAGCTGCAGGCGATATTCTACGGGACTGTCTCGTATCTGAGGTCCGTTGGGCTGGCAGAGCCTATGCAGACCCTGATGCCGGAGCTGGACCGCAGCGCTGAAGTGATAAGGCAGATGGCAGGGTCGGACAGCGGATGCGGAAAGATCCACCTCGCAATACCGGCGATAGGAGAGGGGGCGCTGGACATAAAGGGGCTGGGGCAGAACATGGAAACGGCACAGCTAGCCGCTGCTGGCGCCATACTGCGACAGCTTAAAAACAGAGCTGCCAAAGAGTAGTGATCGCATGAGCAACCTTATGGAGAACATAAGACAGCTCGAGAGGTTCGCGCCCAGGCGGATGGAGGGCGAGAGGCTTGCCGCAGAGTTCATAAAATCCAGGCTGGGCTCCCTCGGGGTCGATTTCCAGTCGCAGAAGTTCAAGAACCAGCTGCCCCATTTCACGCGCTACAGCCTAAAGGCTGATGGCGAGACGGTGGAATGCATGCCCACAGCGCTCAGAAGCGGAGAGATTACGGGAAGGGAGCTGATAAGTTCTGTCTCCGTAAGCAGCAGGTTCTACGAGGAGCCGAATATCAATTTCAACCCCTACTCGGATGGGTTCTCCCTGGCGACATTTTACAGGGCGCCATCGCTGACAATAAAGCGGAAGGATGTGCAGAGGATAATAAACGCTGGGAGCGTTGAGGGCAGCGTCAGGGTCACCAAGAAGCCGCACAGCTGCGAGAACATCTTAGCAGGCAACACCAAGAATCCAAAAAACATACTGATATCGCACACTGACAGCGTACTTGGCGGGGCGCTCGACAACGCCTCCGGCACCTCAATCCTCCTAGAGCTCTCAAGGGAAGCGAGGAGGGACACCATGTTCCTCTTTTCAGGCTGCGAGGAGATGTCGTTCGACGAGCCCGCGTACTGGGGTAGGGGCTACAGGGTCTTTGAGGAGCAGTTTAAGGGCGTGATGAGAAGGGCGAAGAGAATCGTGGTAGTGGACATGGTAGGCTCCAACAGCCCGGCCCTGGTAGAAGACAGGAGAATAAGGATGTCGGCATTCCCGATAAGGGACCCCGAGCTGTGGGAGAAGGCGCTCATAGTAGGGACCGGCGGGGACGAGTGGAAGCCGATATACCACTCGACAGAAGACAAGATTGGCCTGATAAAGGAGCGCTACCTTGAGGAGAGCATGAGGATGGTGGAAAGGCTCATGAAATGAGCCGGACCGCCGTCGGTATTAGGGGTTAAAATAGGCCAAATGCAGGTTGGACCCTCCTGTCCGTTTTTGCCCCCCTATACCTATATAAAGCTTGTTTTCTTAAATAGTAGTATCTGATTTATCGGTTTTTACTGATTATATTCGATTCGGTGAGATGTATGTATCCAAACGTTCAAGCATATGATAGGGGGGTAATGTTCAGCCCCGACGGCAGGCTGTTTCAGGTAGAGTACGCCAAGGAGGCAGTGAGGAGGGGAGCCACCTCGATAGGCATAGTTGCCGAGACCGGCGTGGTCCTCGTGGCCCACAAGCCGGTTCTTGACCAGCTCGCCATACCGAGCACTGCTCAGAAGATATTCCGAGTGGACTCTTACATAGGGGCCACCTACAGCGGCCTGGTTGCCGACGGTCTGAGGGTCATAGCGATGACAAGGGGCAAGACGCAGACGCACAGGATGGTCTACGACGAGACCGAGTCGGTAGAGACGATTGCAAAGGAGATATCTGAAGAGATGCAGATGGCTACCCAGTACGGGGGAATAAGGCCTTATGCCATATCCCTTCTCGTTGGCGGAGTGGACAAGATTCCGCGCCTCTTCGAGGTAGAGCCAGGAGCTTCATACCTTGGCTACAAGGCTGATGCCATAGGCTCGGGAAAGAAGGCGGCTGAGGAGATTCTGATCAAGAACTACAAGGACGGAATCAACATTGAGGACTCCATAAATCTCGGAGTCAGCATAGTGAAGAAGCTCCACGAGGGCAAGCTGACCGAGAACAACATTGACATTTCAACGATAAAGAAGGACGTTGGATTCGAGATGTTCGCAACCGACAAGATATCAAAGTATCTTTGAAGGGAGTCAGTCTCGTGATTTTATGCCATCTCCTAAAACAGTAATAGCCAAGATAAAGAGGAACGGGGACGAGTTCGAGATCTTCGTCAACTCCGACCTCGCCTACGAGTACATAACAGGCAAGAGGAGCGACCCGATGGTCGTCCTCGAGGTGGAAGAGGTATTCAAGGACGCGAGGAAGGGCGACAGGCCTGCGGAGGACAAGATAAAGAAGGCCTTCGGCACAACGGACATAGCGAAGATAGCCGAGATAATACTGAAGCAGGGCGAGGTCCCGATAACCACGGAGCAGAGGGTCAGGCTGATAGAGGAGAAGAGGAAGCAGATAGTGGAGATAATCGCGAAGAACTCCATCGACCCCAGGACCAACGCACCGAATCCGCCGCTGAGGGTGGAGAACGCGATGCGCGAGGCAAAGGTCGCAATCGACCCGTTCAAGTCCCCGAGCGATCAGATAGAGGACATAGTCAAGAAGATAACGCTGATAATGCCGATAAAGTTCTCGGTGGCGAAGGTCGAGGTGACCATACCCGCCGAGTTCGCGAACAGGTCGTTCGGCACCCTGAAGAAGTATGGGATGAAGTCGGATCAGTGGCTAGGAGACGGAAGCCTTCAGGCGATACTGGAGTTCCCCGCGGGGATGCAGTCGGAGGTCTTCGACAAGATAAACAGCGCAACGCAGGGAAGGGCGATAATCAAGGTGCTCTGAGCCCCGTTGCAAATCAAATAACGCTAAACGAAAAAAAAGAAAAAGTGCATAAGATGAAGCAGATAATAGTGCCTGGAGAGATTGTGTCTCAGTCGCAGGCAAGAATGGACAACACTTACGTGGAGGGAGGCAAGACCTACTCCAAGGTAATGGGCCTTTACGACGAGGAGCACAAGGGCATAATACCGCTTGAGGGGCCATGGAAGCCGAGGATTGACGATGCCGTGATAGGCATAATCGCCGAGGAGAAGAACAAGGTCTACGAGGTGGACATCGGGTTCTTCGGACGAACGCTCCTGATAGTCGGCAAGTTTGACAGGGAGAGCTACAAGGTAGGCGACGTGATAGAGGCCACGATCAAGGACGTGGAGGACAGGAAGACGATAATACTCACCATGGCAAGGCCGCTAGAGGGCGGAACTGTGCTGATGGTCAAGCCGGCGAAGGTGCCCAGAGTGATAGGCAAGGCCAACACGATGGTGAAGCAGATATCCGAGGCTGCCAAGACCATAATAATAGTGGGGATGAACGGCATGATATGGATGCGCGGCGGCAACGTGGCGCTCGCGACAGCGGCGATAAAGAAGATAGAGGCCGAGGCGCACATCTCAGGGCTGACCGAGAGGATAAAGTTGATGCTAGAACAGAACAACAAAGGTAATTGAATGGCAAGTGAAAATAAGCCGGAACTGGTAATAAACGGCAAGAGGACTGACGGAAGGAACTTCAACGAGATGAGGCCCTTCACAATAAAGGCAAACGTTATCAAGAACGCGGAAGGCTCCTGCTACGTCGAGTGGGGCAACAACAAGATACTCGCTGCGGTCTACGGGCCGAAGGAGGTCATGCCGAGGCACATGATGGAGCCGGACAGGGCGATAATAAAGTGCAGGTACGCGATGGCGCCTTTCTCAAGCCTGTCGGACCACGGGAGGACGGGGCCTAACAGGAGGGCGATAGAGATATCGAAGGTGATACGGGAGGTGTTCGAAAACGTCGTGATGCTGAGGGAGTACCCGGCTAGCGAGATAGACATCTTCATAGAGGTGCTTCAGGGAGACGGCGGCACAAGGGCTGCCGGAATAACTGCGGCTGCGGTGGCGCTCGCGAACGCGGGAATACAGATGAGGGACCTGCCCTACGCGATATCTGTTGGAAGGATAGGCGAGCACATTGCCATAGACTTCAACATGATTGAGGACAACCACTCGGACAGCGACATGCCCATGGCTTTCGCTCCGAGGAACAACGAGATCCTTCTCCTCCAGATGGACGGGGGGCTGGACAGGGCGCAGGTGTCCAAGGCGATACAGATGGCGATAGATGCCGGTGCTGAGATATCGAAGGCGCAGAGGGATGCGCTCAAGGAGGTATACAGCAACAACACGAGCGGTGTTTGATATGGATGCAATAGATGTAGTGAAGACGAATTACGTAAAGGAGCTGTTGCTCAAGAACACGAGGGAGGACATGAGGCAGTTCATGCAGTTCAGGAAGACGAGCATAGTCACAGGGACGATGCAGAACGCCGAGGGATCCGCGCAGGTGGACATGGGCAGCACAAGGGTCCTCTGCGGAGTAAAGATGACGGTTGAGGAGCCGATGAAGGACACGCCGAGCCAGGGCAACATGATGGTCTCTGCGGAGCTTCTTCCGCTTGCATCCCCCCATTACGAGACAGGCCCACCAAGCCCTGATGCGATAGAGCTCGCTAGGGTGGTGGACAGGGGAATAAGGGCCGCGAACAGCATAGACCTGAAGAGCCTCTTCATAGAGGAGGGCAAGGTCTGGAGCGTGTTCATAGACCTGTACGTGCTCAACTATGACGGCAACCTGTTCGACGCGTGCACGCTTGCCGCGATGGCAGCGCTGATGTCGGCAAAGGTGCCAGCGGTGGTCGAGGGAGTGGCGAACAGGGAGGACAGGACCCAGCCGCTAAAGATAGACACGATAGTCACATCCACGACGTTCGGCAAGATCGGCAGCAACATACTACTGGACCTGAACGGCAACGAGGAGAACGCCTCGGAGGGAAGGATCACAATAGCCATAGACGACGCCAATATAAGGGCGATGCAGAAAGGTTTAAGAGGTGGCTTTACCAAAGATGAGGTAGAGAAGCTTATGGACGTGGCCTTCGAGAGGAGGGCCGAGCTGAAGAGGCTGCTCGAGCAGTCAGCAAAGTGATTTTATGGCGAATGCTAGCATTAGATACGGAGCGCGTATAAGGAAGAGGTACAAGGAGGTAATGAGGTCGAAGCAGACCAAGTACAAGTGCGAGCTTTGCGGCAAGGCGGCCGTGAAGAGGGTAGGCACCAGCATATGGACCTGCAGGCACTGCAACGCCACCTTCGCAGGAGGGGCATACGCCCTGACCACATCGGCCGGAGAGGTCGCGAAGAGGCTCATACAGGACATGACAAAGGCCAAGAAGTGATAGGATGGCAAAGATAACCTTCTCCCCGATAAAGGAGCTCGTAGTCCACGAGGTCGTGAGGATGACCTATGACGACATGCTTAGGGAGAGGGTCACGCCGGCAGGGACAGTGCCGCTCTACTGGAGCGACGGGATACTGTTCAGCTTCTCATCGGTGCCCATGACCAGAGACATAGTGAAGGAGTACCTGGAGGGGAAGATACACTGGATGGAGGTCCATTACACTGACATGAAGGAGTACAAGCCCGTACTGGAGCTGAAGGACCAGAACTACGGGGGTGAGCTTAAGATAAGGGTCATCGACACCGGCAGCTCTGCGCTGCACAACGAGGTGGCCAAGTGGCTGAAGGCAATAAAGAAATAACGTAACGTGATAAAATGGCATACATATGCGCTAATTGCGGAAAGTCGATAAAGCAGCTTGACAAGTTTGTCAGGTGCACCTACTGCGGGCACAGGATACTGCTGAAGAGCAGGCCGAACCTCTCAAGGGAGATAACGACCGATTAGGTCGTTTATCTTAAGAAAATGATTACTAGCGGAAGCTCTGCCTTTCAGTTCCCCGCCATGCAATAGGCTTAAATATGTGATGTCACATTATATATGTGATAGCACGTGATAAGATGAAGAACACGGAGAACATGACCCTTTCCATATCGAAGGAGACCGCCAAAAAGATGAAGCGGTTCAGGCAGATAAGATGGAGCGCGGTCGCCAACAGTGCCATAGAGAAGGAGATAAGCAGGATGGAAGACCTAGAGCATTTTGAGGGGCTGGAGTCCATACTGGCGAGAAGCCGGCTAACGAAGGGTGATGCGGAGAAGATAGGGCGCAAGGTAAAGGCAGGCATAGGAAAGAGGCTCTGATATGCGCATGATGGTAGACGCCAATATCATAATAACGGCGTTGCTCAAGGACTCCACGGTGAGGAAGCTGCTGTTCTTCAGTGGTATGGAGTTTGCTACCGTAGATTTTGCGATTAAGGAGATAAATGACCATAAGGGGGAACTTATGGCACGCACGGGGTTGGACGAGCGGAGGTTCGATAGGGCACTACATCTAATCCTTTCCAAGATAGGCGTGTTTGATGGAAGGTTTATCGCGCAGGAGCTGGCAGAGGCGAAGGCCATAATGGAAACAATAGACAAAGACGATGCTGCGTATCTGGCGCTGGCTATGGCTCTGGAGGATGCTGTGATATGGAGCGATGACAGGCCCCTAAAAGCTCAACATAGAATAAGAACATTCACGACTGGGGAGATAATCAGTCTACTGGACGAATCACCTTCCGAATAAGTGGATCCAAAGCCTCAATGGAGATAGCGACTAATTGAGATTGAGCCCGCTCTTTTCTTTCTTTGGAAAAAAAGTAGAGATAGCGAAAGCGCTATCTCCCGATTCTGTTGAATAGAATTAGTTACTTTACCTTGTCCGACTCTCCGACTATTATGGTCTCGGAGACGCTCCTAACTCGTCCGTACTTGACGCTGCTCTTCGCGAGCTGGAGTGCCGTGTGCTGGCTCCTCACCAGGTTGTCCACCTTTGTGAGCAGCAGGCTTGAGACGTTCCCCTCCTCGAAGTCGAGTATCAGATCCTCGACCAGCCCAATCTTCCTTCCCCCGTTGGTTATTATCTCTTTTCCGTATAGTTCCGACAGTAATATGGTCATGGTATCGCCTATTTTATGCACACAATCCTCTTGGAAGCGAAGATTCTTATTATATACGCCTTCAGCTCGGCCTTGAAAGCGGCCTCGTTCGCCTCGAGCTCCTTCAGCTCGTTTCCGGTGAACATGGAGCTGTTTCCCTTGACAAGATTGTCAAGATATCCGTCGGTCAGGTAGTAGGATTTCGTGGCGCACTGCTCGCAGTGGTATGTAGGCACGACTGGCACCGCGCCAGTGCTCCTGAACGCCTCGACATGCCTTGAGGGGTTGGGAGTGTTGCAGGTCGGGCAGCTCTTGTCGAGCTTTACGGCCTCGTACTTCGCGTCCTTCAGCTCAAGCTTGTGCGTTTTAGACTCGTTTGAGAGGAACTCCTCGGCGTTTACGCCTCCCTTGTGGAGCCTCTGGTCGAGTATTCCGCCATCGCCATCGAACCTAGTCTCCAGTATGGAATCGGATACACACTCCCACAGCTTGCGCACGTTGCCCTCGGGAGCGGAGTACTCAAGCTTTATCTCGCCGCTCTCGCCCCTTGAGACGAATCCGACAGGCACTCAACCACCAAATCGCATCTTGTAGGTATCCACGTCCTCCTCCAGTATCGTCGTCCTCTTCCTGGACTTGGCCCTCTTCACCGAGTACTTCGCTATCTTCTTCGCCTTCGCCTCCAGTATCTTGGCGATGGCGTTGGCTGCGGAGTCGCTCACCTTTATCGAGAAGCTGTCGCTGACGAGCTTCTTCACGGCCTTCGGGGATATCCTTCGCATAATATCAGCACTCAAGATCATCTTCACAGCGTTTGCTCAGAACTTAAGTATCATCACGGTATTCAATCGCTTCGAAATATTAAATATCTTAGCCTACCTTCCATCTATGTCAAATGTAGATGGCGGGCAGGATGAGAAACAGAAAGCAGCGAGAAGCAGACCCCGCAACACGCAGGTGGGGCACTAAAGGGCAGCTTGCGGTTTTGGTAGTGCTACTGGTACTTACTCTTGCGGTGAGGCTGTACTACTTCACCGGTCCGACTTTCGCCAATACGCAGGACGAGGGCATCTACTACAACATCTTCCTGCAGGGAGTTGTGCTGCACAGCTTCCCTCATTTTACCCAGTACCTAAATGCCGACTTCAGCAACCCGAACCAGGGGATATTCAACCCCGCCAACATACCCACATTCTACAGCGGATTCATTTATCCCGAGTTGTTCCTGCTTAAGCTGCTGGGCTTCTCCGCGAACCTCGCGCTCTACTATGTAATCTTCACCTCGCTGGTGGAGGGTCTGTTCCTGTTTCTCCTGATAAAGGAGGTGGCTGGATTCCGGCCGGCGGCGATAGGGCTGCTGTTGTTCTCTTTCTTCCCTCTTGACGTCATGTTCGCCAATCGATTGGAGCCGCTTGTCCCTGCCATGATGTTCGTTACAATCGCAACGTATCTCTTGGTGTTGATGCTGAAGGCGAGCAAGGTCCGTGCGAGCAGAATAGCCACGTTGAGTACGCTGATGGGATTCTTCATCGGGCTGGGCTACATAACGAACCCGCTCAGCCTCTCGCTCTTCCTTTTCTTCGCACTTTACATGGCAGGGCTGGTGGTTCAGGGGAAGCAGACACTCCGGGGCGCGGTGTTCCGGTTCGGAGCCGTGGCTTTCGGCCTTATCCTTGCGTTCTCATTGAGCGGCACGCTCTACTATATGCAATCAGGAAACTTCTTCCTCTATCCGATGGTGGACAGGATTGCGGCGGTAAACAACATAATCAACCAGCCCGTCAGCCAGCTGGCGCAGCTCGGGAGCCTGAGCATTGTCAGGCTGAACGTGGAGCCGCTGTTCTACCTTCCGATCTTCTTCAACTTCCACTCGCCTCCACCTTACAACAGCAGTTACTTTTCCATACTCGGCTACGCGGCGGTGTTGTCAGCCGTAGGGCTGATTTTGCTCAGGGTCAAATATGCAGGACTGTTCTCGCCGATGTTGCTTTCCTACTTCATCCTGATAAACCTGTTTCCCATAGCCAGCTACGCATCCGGGGGCGTAACAAAGGTGCTCCTGGTTTACATGGAGCCCATGCTGATGACGCTGCTTTCCCTGCCAGTCATAGTCCTGTCGGCGATGGGGATAGAGTGGCTGCTGCAACGCAAGGATGCTGTGCTCTGGTCTGTGGGTGTGGTGGTGGTGATAGCCGCCGTCTGGGCGAGCATAATCAACTTGAACAGCGATGTGGCCCTGCCGCGCGCCTCGATGGTTACGGTGCACAACCTCGCGGGCTTTGTCCAGTCGTTGCCCAACGCAACTTTTTACATCAATCCGTATATTGCGGGAGAGGTATCGGTGCTTGACGGAAGCGTGCGTGGGGTGGTGACGATGACGAGCTGCACGCAGCGGTACATAGACAACATCTCAACGGTTCCGAACACTTACATAGTAACCGGGGGCAGCGCGGGAATGGATGTTGACGAGAATCAGATTACAGCTTTTTCGAATTGCGAACTTGATAACCTCACCGCTGGTTCAGTGGTGGTTTACACTGCAAACAACCCCTACGGCGGCCAGCCTGCGCTGCAGGTTTACAGGCTTGGGAGCGGATGAGGGCATCACGGCAGAAAATCCCAAAAGGGCATGGAAGGGCAAGATAATCTATTTATACCCATATGGGCATAATATTTCTGGATAGGCGATAAGATGAGCGTAATTGATGTTAACGAGGCTGAATTCGACACCGTAGTCATAAAGTCCGACAAACCCGTCATAGTGGACATATGGGCCGAGTGGTGCGGACCCTGCAGGATGTACTCCCCGGTAATCGACGAGGTTGCAAAGGAGTTCGAGGGAAAGATAAAGTTCGTAAAGATAAATGCTGATGACAATGAGAGACTGGTAGGGAAGTTCAACGTAATGAGCATACCGACGACGCTGCTGATTGAACATGGAGAGATAAAGGCGATGAACGTGGGCGCTATATCGAAGGATGCGCTCACAAAGTGGATCAACAAGAACATGTAGATCTGCTTTTATCCCTTCTCTTTTTAACTGAATTGTGAGTTTATGGCGAATATCCCGTTCCCCCGGGGCGTGAGGGACCTGATGCCCAACGAGGCCCTCTTCAGGAATGGGGCCATCGCCAAGATGGAGAGCGTTCTCAGGGTAATGGGCTTCCTCACTATAGACACCCCTACCTTCGAGTCTATGGCGGTGCTCAACGCCAAGAACGCCATAGGGGAGGACAGCAAGCTTATCTACACCCTTGATGACAAGGATCTCGGGCTCAGGTACGACAATACCATCTCGCTCGCAAGGTATATGGCCATGCACCAGGAGCTGCCGCTTCCTTTCAAGAGGTACTACACGGGCAAGGTCTGGAGGAGGGACGAACCTCAGAAGCTGAGGTACAGGGAGTTCACACAGGTTGACGCCGACATAATAGGCGGAGAGAAGACGCGTGCCGATGCCGAGGTCATAGCAGCGGCCGGGCTCGTGCTGGAGGCTGTGGGGATAGACGATTACACGGTGGACGTTAACGACAGGAGCGTCGCTGACATGGTGTTCGAGAAGTTCGGGGTGCCCAAGGAAAAGATAATCGAGGTGTTCAGGGCCATCGACAAGATGGAGAAGCTGGGCGAGGGTAAGGTTTCCGACATAGTGAAGGGCCTGGGGCTCGCCAACGAGGTGGTCGACCAGGTAATGGGCTTCGCCTCGAGGGGGGGCACCAACGAGCAGAAGCTTGATTACATAAAGGGAATACTAGGAGAGAGCAAAGAGAGCGGAGACTTGAAAGCAGTCATGGAGCTGCTCAAAGCCTACGGGCTTAAGGGCAAGATAAACCTCAACTTCTCTGTGATGAGGGGCATCGATTACTACACGGGGATAATATTCGAGTGCAAGATAGCCGGGGAGGACTCAAGCGTCTCGTTCGGTAGCGGAGGACGGTATGACAACCTCATCGGCGTTTACAACAACGGCAAGTCGATTCCAGCGGTTGGGGTCGCCATGGGCGTGGACAGGATACTGGACCACATGGGCTTCTCATCATCGCCCCAGTACACTTATGCGAAGGCCTTCGTGATGCACGTGAAGGATGTCAACTACGCCTACGCGCTGCAGGTCGCCAACAAGCTGAGGGCCTCTGGGATACCTACCGACATCAACCTCGCATCAAGGAACCTTGCGAACCAGATGGCATACGCTAGCTCGATAAAGGTGAAGTACGCGCTAATACTCGGGGACGTTGAGCAGAGCTCGCAGAAGGTGAAGCTGAGAAACATGATAAACGGGGAGGAGCTCACGCTTAATATAGATGAGGCTGTACAGATTATTGAAAAGGGATAGATTCAGATGGCAAAGACCGAACTTGAGAGGGTAACGGACGAGCATGTGGCGAAGGGAGGGGTGCAGGCTAAGCTGTACTTCGACATGCAGAACAAGGAGAAGGACAAGCTGCAGCCGCTTCTCGTGGACCTGATAAACCAGCGCCTGCTCAAGGAGAAGGGCGTCATCTACTGCTACGGAATGATAGACGAGCCGCTTGAGAAGGACGGGCTTTTCATAACAAACGCGACGGTTACCGTGCTTACTGACAACTTCTTCCCTCTAGCCAACATTGCGTTCAACTACTCCCCTGCGGGAGTTGAGGTCCTGAGACCGCACAAGGAGATAGTGATGAGGCCAGGAGACCTGCAGAAGTACTTGATGGATTTGTCACAGATGTCGCTCAACTACTCCAAGTACATACTGGAGAAGGTGATGAAGCCGGAGGACATACAGAAGATATCCACCGAGATAGAAAACAGGATAGAGCTGGGCAAGAAGATGATGGAGAAGAAGGACGGCTCCGAGCCCGCTCAGTAGCCTCCCTTGTGCCAAAGGGTCCCGTATTCGGTGTCCTCAATCTCTATGCCGTGGTCGGCCTTTATCTTCGCCCTTATGGCGTCCGACTCCTCGAACTTTTTCTCTGATCTCAGAGTCTCCCGCTGCTTTATCAGCGATTGGACCTCGTGCGGTATTTTATCCTGGTACCTGTCGCTGCCGAGTATTCCGATTACACCACAGCTGTCCAGTATCGCCTTGAGCGCATTGGCCTTTGCGAACTTTCCAATCTCTCCGTTGGCCTCCGAGATCTTCCTTATCTCCCCTATGGTTAGCAGAAGTTTTGTCATCGCAAGCGATGTGTTGAGGTCATCGTTCATCGCCGCGGCGAACTCGGAGGTGAACCTGTCCGACAGGTTGTTTATCTCATCGTCCGAGCCCGACTTTTCAACCTCTTTTATGTTGTGAATTATGCCCATTGAGGCGTAGAGGTAATTGAGCTTCCTCTTCTCCGCCTTCATAAGCTCCTCGGTGTAGTTTATCTCCTTCCTGTAGTGCGTTGACGCGAAGAACAGCCTGAGTGCCTCGGGCTCGGAGCTCTCGAGCACCTGCCTTATCGTTATGAAATTCTTGAGGCTCTTGCTCATCTTGACTCCGCCAATGTTTAGCACTCCTGAGTGCAGCCAGTACTTGACGAACGGCGCCTTGCCGTAGGCGCCCTCGGACTGCGCTATCTCGTTGGTGTGGTGCGGGAAGGTGAGTTCGCTCGCGCCGCCATGGAGGTCGTACTGGGGACCAAAAATTGCGTGCGTTATCGCCGTGTCCTCTATGTGCCAGCCCGGCCTTCCGGAGAGCTCAAGTGACGCTGCGTTGTAGTTCAACATTATTTTCCACGATGGCTCCCCTTCCTTTGCAGCCTTCCAGAGCGCGAAGTCGTAGACATGCCTCTTGCCCTCCTTGGGCTCCACCCTGTGATTCTCAAGCTCGTCTATCTTCATTCCAGACAACTTGGTGTAGCCCGGAAACCTCGCCACATCAAAGTACACGTCCCCGTCAAGGTGATACGCGAGGTTGTTGTCGATAAGGGCCTGTATCTGCTCCCTTATCTCGTTTATGTAATCGTAAGAGCGGGGGTACTTGGTTACGTTCTGCCTTACCCCAATCTTCTCCATGTCCTCCATGAAGCGCTTCTCGAACTCGCGGGCTAGGTGGAGCGGATCCATCTTCCTCTCCTGCGCCCTCTTTATTATCTTGTCGTCAATGTCGGTGATGTTCTGTATGTAGGTCAGCTCATAGCCCTCGTGCTTCAGCCACCTGGCCACTATGTCGAAGCTTATGTAGGTCTTGGCGTGGCCCAGATGGGCATCGTCGTACACCGTCTGACCGCATACGAACATATTCACCTTCTTTCCGCTCATCGGAGTGAAGGCCTCCTTTGACCTGGTCAGCGTGTTGTAGAAAGTGAGCGGCATACGATCCCGATTCCCTATAACTTATTTTGAAACGAATATAAAGGTAGCACAAGATTCGGTAGGGACTATCTTCTGCGGCGCATTAGCACAAACGCTATGGCCGCTATCGCTATGAGTGCCAGTATTGCGGCAAGGTAGTAGTACACCTGGTGCGCGCCCTGCTGTGGCGGCAGGACTTGCTGGGCCGCCGTTGATGTCGCTGGCATGGTAGTAGTAGATGGATACATGCTAGCCATGGACATGTTCATCTCCGCGCTTGCCTGAGCGAGGCTGGGCACGTTGCTGTCGTTACCGTAAAGGAAGGTGACGTTGGTGGGATTGAGCACATGAAGATGCAGCACAGTATTTCCCTGCGCTCCGCCGTTCGTGGCCGCTATCGTTATGTTGTAGATACCGGACCTTGTGGCCGGGGTTATGCCTAGTATCGCTACGGAATTGAACGGTGAAATGCCGCTTGTTACGGACAGTACCACATTGACGTTTTGTAGGGATAGCGAATTGCCCCCGATTACTTGAAGGTAAGTATTGTTGGCGCCCGTGCCTCCGGTGACGCGCATGCTTGTGGAAGCCATGAGCCCTGATGGATTGACCGGCGTCGTATAGTTCGGTATGTTTAGGTGTATCGTGAGGTTTGGGAAGATAGGGTACAAAGAGACGCTGGAGTTGGAGGAGGCAGTTTGTGACATTGCCACCCCTGCCAGTGCCAGTGCCAATAATGGTAGTATTATGAGATTGCTCTTCATGTGATCACGTCACTTGTTTATGCATCCGCTCGTGGGGCTGCATACGTAGCCTATGCATGAGCCCGTGTTGCCTGATCCGTACCACTGGCAATAGTCGGGCCATGGGCATCCAGATCCGTAGTAGTTGAAGGGGTAACATATGCCCAGCACCGCCTGGTAGCAAGCCCCCGAGCCTGCGCAGTATGCGCCCTGATTCTGGCCCACGCACCCGGTAGTCTCTCCCCCTGCGGGCACGCAGTATACGTTTGTTGCCGTCGATGTCTGAGCGCCGCTGCAGTTGGGCCCGGAGTAGAAGTAGTCGGTGCAGCTTGAGCCCAGCGCGCCGAAGGGCCCGTAGCTGGCAGAGGTGCCGGAGTAGTCCCAGTAGTAGGACTGCGGGACCTGGGTGAAGCTAGCCGTCTCGGTTATTGCGGAGCTCATGGTAACCGTAGCCTGCGGGCTTGTGCCGGAGTAGGAGCCGGTACCGGAACCTGACCAGCTTGAGAACACATAGCCTGAGGATGCGGATGCGCTTATGCCCACCGTGCTGCCCGATGCATACCATGAGCTTGATGGGCTCACGCTGCCGCCGCTTGCTTGCATAGTGAGGTAGTACTGAGTGCCATAGGTAACCTGCTGGTTCGTGGCTCCGGATACGCTAAGGGTGCCTGATGAGGTGGGTGCATAGTATTGGCAACCGGTACCGCAGGATACCGATGAGCTGGTGCTCCACGGGTAGCTGCCGGTTTGGATATTGGTGAACACTATGGTGCCGTTGGTGGTGGACTTCTGCTGGCCGTTGAATGTGGTAGACCATAAGCTGCCGGCTGGGAGCCCGGTCTCCTGGAATGTGACCGGATAGCCTGGGACGAATGTTGCGCTTTCGCTTATCGGGCCTGAGATGGCCACTCCCGTGGAAGTCAGTGTTCCGGTGTACGACCCTGAACCCGATCCTGCCCATCCGGAAAGGTAGTATCCTGGGGTCGGGGATGCGGTTATCGTTACCTGTGCCCCGGAGTTGACCCATTCGCTGGAGGGTGACACTGTGCCACCGGTGGACGCGGACATTGTTAGGTAGTATTGGGTGGCGTAAGTAAGCGGTTGCGAGGTGGAGCCTGAAAGCGTAGATATGTTGCCTGAAGAGGCTGATGCAAGGTATTGGCATCCCGTTCCGCAGGATATCGCCGATGCTGTGCTCCAAGAGTAGCTGCCAGGGACAATGTTGGTGAACGTTATCGATGTGCCGGTCGATGAGAGCGTGTTGCCGTTAAGGGTCACTGCCCATGAAGTTCCGCCCGGCAGTCCCGACTCGGTGAACACGACGTTGGTCACGTAAGATGATGTCTCGCTTACCGGCGAGTTCATTGTGACCGACGCGGATGATGATGCGCCGGTGTAGGATACCGTGCCTGTTCCCGTCCATCCGTTGAACTGGAATCCGGAGTTTGCGGACTGGCTGATAGGCACAATCGTGTTTGAGTTGTACCAGTTGCTCGCGGGCAAGACGCTGCCGCCAGTGCCCGCTGCCATAGTGAGATAGTACTGCGATGTGCAGTTGATCGTTATTGTGGTGTTGGAGTTTGCGGTGCATGTGGAACCCACTGACCCAGATGTTATGCTGCACTGGCCCCTTATCAATGAGTTGACTATCACGGGGTTGTTGATGTCGCAGCTGTGCACAGTTCCTGATCCCCAGGAGACGGTCGAAGATGAGAGCTGGGGGCAGGTGTATCCTATTCCGTCAATGGTTATGATCTGCCCTGCTGACGAGCAGTAGGGCCAGTTCACGTTGAACCTTACGTTGAACGCCGGTATGAATACTATGTTGGCCGTGGCGTTGAGTCCCGCGTACGAGGCGGTGACCACCACGTTCCCCGTCTTGGACCCCCATATTGCGCTGAGCGCCTTGCCAGTGGTGTTGGTGGTCGTGTAGTTGGGGGAAATAGTGTATCCTATTGAGTTTGTGGTGAAGTTTACCGTCGCGCCCCTAAGCGGATATCCGAGAAGTTTGACCGTTGCGATAAGGGGGTCATGCGCGTTGTTGGCGGGCTGCGTTGAGTTCTGCACGGTCAATGTTATAGTGCTATTTGTATTTATGAGGGGTTCCACATGGGATTGGAACCTACCTGCATAGGTCTCCTTAGGAGAACCTTTGCACAGGTTTGAGTGCGAGTAGTTCGGATTCAGGCCACAGTATGTTGCATTGAGATAGGCCCTCCCAGCGAGGAACTGCCCGAGAGACGTTTTTGTAGAGAGAGGAAGTATGCACACCATCGAACCCGCGGCCAGCGCGTAGTGGGGCGAGCATGAGATGCCGGTGCTGTTAGCGCCATTGAGCTGGACAAACAGGTATGGGTTGGCGAGCGGATATGGCTGGGAGTTTGTTAGGAACAGGGCTACTGTTGTGGCGTGTGTGGTCGGGTTTACCCCTATCACCATTGCGTTGCAGTAGACGCCGCTTATGAATACGCATGAAGCAGGAACGATAGTGGTTGGAGTAGTTGAATAGAGGTAGAGTATGGCCGTTATGACGCCGACTATGAGTATCGCCCACCCGTATGTGGTGAGGTACTCCATTGCCGATTGTGCTTTTGCCATTCTCACTGCCCCAGCAATTAATGCGTTTAAAACAATTAAATACCTTTCATGTTGCCTCGGATTTGCAAAACTATAAATTTAGCCAGTATTATAGATAAGGGTGTTATGATGCCCAAGCCCGAATGGCTGGCAATAAAGCCGGCCTCAACGGAGAAGTACGCGGAGATAAAGCAGACGATAGGCGCTTACAATCTCCACACGGTGTGTGTCGAGGCCCACTGCCCGAACATAACGGACTGCTGGAGCACCGGAACCGCCACGTTTATGGTGCTTGGCGAGCTGTGCACAAGAGGATGCAGATTCTGCGCGGTCTCGAAGAGCGCAAAGGGCAGCGCCGTTGACTCGCTTGAGCCGATGAAGCTTGCAAACGTGGTGAAGAAGTGGGGGCTTTCTTACATAGTGATTACTTCGGTGTGCAGGGACGACCTGCCTGACCAGGGGGCTGCGCACTTCGCAAGCTGCGTCAGGGAGATAAAGCGGCTGAACCCAAACACGCTTGTCGAGGTGCTGATACCGGATTTCAGGGGCGATGCGGGTTGCCTGCGCACCGTGCTCGATGCGAAGCCGGACGTGGTGGGGCACAACATAGAGACCGTGGAAACACTGTCTTCAAAGATAAGGGATAGGAGGGCAGACTACGAGCAGTCGCTCATGGTTCTTGAGAACGTAAAGAAGATTGATCCGAAGCGCTACACGAAGTCCGCGATGATGCTCGGGATGGGCGAGACTGAGGAAGAGGTCATCGGGGCGATGAAGGATCTTAGGAAAGTCGGTGTGGACTTCATAGCGATAGGCCAGTACCTGAGACCCAGCGAGCGTCATGCTGAACTGAAGGAGTACGTGAGACCCGAACAGTTCGATTTCTACAAGAAGAAGGCGCTCGAGATGGGATTCAAGTACGCGGCTGCGGGTCCGTTTGTGAGAAGCTCCTACAAGGCGGGGGAGCACTTCATCAGCGCGATGATGCAGAACAGGTAATCACCTGGAAAAGTTCCAGCCTTCCGAGCCGTAGATTTCCCTTGAGAGAGCGTTTGCCCTTGCAACTTCTTCATCGCTCATCTCCCCCATGTAGAAATCCTTGCCTTTTGTGAATCCTGAAAGCAGCGCTGCGTAAAGTTCGTCCTGTGAAATCTGCGCGTAGTCAAGGACCTTGGTCACCCGCTCCTCAACGCTCTTTATCGCCTTGTCGGAGAGCTTCGCGTTGTCGACCTTGAGTAGCGAGAACATCCGCTTCAGGTCCGTGTTGTATAGCACTGTCCCGTGCTGGACGAGGACCCCGTCCCGTCTTGTCTGCGCGTTGCCCGATATCTTCTTTCCGTTCACCACGAGGTCATTTATCGGTGCGAACGACGCGGCTATGCCAATGGCAGCCAGCGAGTCAACTATCCAGCCGCATATCAGCCTGTAGCTTTCTATGATGCCCTTTGGCATATCCCCCTCCGGCACTATAACGCTGTAGGTTATCTCACCGCTCTCGTCGTGGAATACCGCGCCTCCGCCTGTTCTCCTCCTCACATAGTCCACACCTGCTTCCCTGCATTTCTGCACGTCGACCTCATCATTCATAGATTGGAAGCATCCGATGGAGACCGCGCTGGGATGCCACTTGTAGAATCTTACCGTAGGGTCGGAGCTGCCAGAGGATACCGCCTCAGATATCGCGTGGTCGGCGGCCATGTTGAAGTAGGCATCGTGAGTCTCCAACGCTATTATCCTCCATCTCATCCAATCGCCTTCCTCAGTGTTTGGGCTATCGCCTCTGCGGTGACCCCAATCATCTCTGCATTGCAGCGGCTAACCACTTTGCCCACCAACTCCGCTATCGATTGCTCAGGAGCTTTTGCGTCAATGCCCTTGAGTGCGGCCTCAATCTCCTGAACGGCGCTCTCTGGGTATACGAAGAAGTCGCCGAGAATCCTTACGCTCTCAATACTGTCTCCATAGCTTACCTTTATGATGAGGAGCTTTCCGCCCGGTACCTTCTGCTTGGCTATACCCTCCATGATGCGCACTACGTGGTATTGAACGTTAGGTTGACGAGTATGCCAGGGGTCTGTACCGGTCTGGCTGAGAGACCAAACCCTCCCGCTGCGATGAAGGTCTGCTGGTTTGTGCTTCCCGCCACTATCCTTATCTTCACCGGCTCGCCCGCGAAGGCAGAGAGCGGTATGCTGGCGCTCCTGAATGTGGACGCCGAATTTCCGGATGCGGTGGAGTTGAACGTGTTGTAGTGCGCGGTTGCGAGCGGCCTGTTGTTGATGCCGAGCACCATTACGTAAAGCGTGTCGCTTGAGGGGCTTATTATCAGGAAGTTGAGGAATGGCTTGGTTGGACTGGCGTAGAACAGGCTGGATGTCAGGTTGCCTGCGGCTGCCTGCAGGCCGCAGTTATAGTTTGTGGCGAAGTACGTGCCGCTGTATCCACTCCACGGCTGACCCTGGTAGCAGGTGACGGAGGACTTGACAGCGTAGGTTATGTTGAGCGGGGCAGTGCCGAATCCCGGATTGGTCTCGGTCCATCCGAGGTAGGTGCCGGTCGAGAAGTTCCCGTTGTAGACGTCGCTGTATATCTGCTGCGGAGCCACGGTAGTCCTGTTTATCCTGAGGACCGCGTTGCCGCACGAGCCGCCGCCGAGACCCGTCTTGAGCGTGACGTTGTAAGTCTGCGCTGGCAGAGTGATGTTATCGTAATAGGTTGTGCAGTTGTATGATGATGTCTGGGTCAGGAAGATATGGCCGCTCATGTTCTTTATGGTGACAGTCTCTGATCCGCTTGTGCCTGCAGCGACCCATATCCCGTAAAGGCCTCCGGACGATGCGCACTTTTCAGAGAGGCTTGCATTGGCGTAAGGAGTGGAGAGATAAAGAGTCTCGCATGTGCCTATGAAGGTGCCGTTGGTGCCGCCCCCGGAACCTGCGATCGTGGTTGTGCTGGTCGACACCGTGCTTGCGACCGTGATCGGCTTTATCGTGCCGACCTTGCTGAAGTTGAATCCCGTGGCCAGGTATATCAGCACCACTATGGCTATGATGATAATTATGTAAGCGATGATACCTTTGTGCATATGGGATTCCCCTCTACTGACGCAATACCATAGCTATTTAATATGGAGCGCTTAAATATCTAATGCTTTTACAAAGATGAAAAGGTGTTATACTGGGAAGCATACCAAGGAAGTGGAAGAAGAAAGGAAGGATGCGCTGGAAGTGGCTCAAGAAGCGAAGGAAGAGACTCAAGCGCGAGCAGAAGAGGAGAGTCGGAGAGCTGTAACTAACTCCGCTTTTCCTTGGCGCTGCGAGGCAGCGCCGCTTATTCTTTTTGATTGATAAATGTTAGCTTGGGCTTTAGCCCGAGCCAGCGGAGTTGCAGCCATATACTAGGTTGTAGGGTATCGCGTGAGTGGACCCGGTAGTGAATTGAACTCGTTCGTCGGAACATTTTGGTTCACAGATGTGGCGTTTATAGAGTAATAGGTGTAGATGCCACTGCGGCTGTAGTTTACAATGGCCCCATTTTGCAATATGGGGTAGTCGAGCCCTGTCAGGCCGACAAACTTGCCGAAAAGGACCGAGTAATATCGGTTGGAGATGCACTGCGTGAGTGTGCCATTCTCGATAAGACGCTTTTGGAATGAAGTGCTTATGTTGTATATTTTCTCGAGCATGAAGCCTGACCTTATCAGGGTGCAACTGTCCCCCGCATAAGAGAGGCTGGCGTTGATGACGGTTATGTTTGACAGTACCCCGATGGTGGTATTGCTAGGGAAGGTAAAGGAGTCCTCGAAAGGGGAGTAGGCCGCATCGTCGGGATCCATCCCCTGCCTCATCTGGCATATGTACTCCCCTTTTGCGATGGCCGTGCCGTTGGGAAGCGAGTAAGAGAGAGGGGACTGTTCGCATATGAACGTGCCAGCCTGGTATGAGCTGTTGAGTGAGCTCTTCAGCATTATGGAGTTTGTGGGAAGTGCGGACATTGAATACTCCTGCGAATAGTTGTCGTAGAACTTCCTTATGCTAATCGCATAGTTTACGTCTGTGGCTGTTCCATTTGACATATAGGGCTCGGTCGATACGTAGCTGATATTGAGGGTCGCGAGATTAGAGGTCCTTGACTTGATGAAATCGGAGAGGTTATTGAGCGTCATCGTAGGGTTGTCAACAAAGAACGCCGCCAGTGTGGTCTGCTGCGAAGAGGAGGAGAAATTAGGGGCTGTGTAATGCGTTGCTGAGTAAAATACTGCGAAGGCTGCAATAGCTACTGCGGCAAAAAGCAACCATCTTATAGTGAAGAGTTCGTAGATAATCCCCGGCCTAGCGCTTCTGCGTTTGTTGCCCATGACAATCAGCCAATATATCTGTTCAGTGGGACCATGCAAGCGTCATTACGCTGCCTGCGGAGGGTGATGGGCTTCCTGTGCATCCGTTGCCCGCCGGGCTGCCTCCGCACGCGCCCTTTCCTCCGTAACCGCCAGTGGCGGTACCTAAGCCACCGCAACGGCTTATGGTGCCTCCTCCGCCACCGCCGCCCGAGACGGTTCCTCCAGAACCGCCCGATGTCCAGGAGACGCTGCAATCGCTTCCGCTCTGGCCAGCGCCTGCCCCGCCACCTCCTGCCGCGCCGTTGGAGCCTGCGGACACCAGCGTTGTCCCGAGCGTGAGGCTTGATGCGTAACCTATCAGAATCGTGCCGCCGTTTCCTCCAGTGCCCGCACCGCCGCCTCCGCTGCCGCCTGCTGCGCATGAGTTCAACGGGTTTCCATAGGATGCGGATGCGCCGGTACCTCCAGTGCCTCCTGAGGTGCCCGCCGCATTAAGTGTTCCCTGGTTGATGAAGTTGCCGGCGTATATTTCTATGATTCCGCCGCCGTTACCACCGCTGCCTCCGCCGCCTCCGGGGCCGGTCTCAACATAGCCGTAGAAGGTCGTCGCGCAGCTGAAGGCACCCGAGCCTCCTCCGCCGCCGCCCGAACCCCCGTTGCCGCCTGCGAGTGTTTGGCTTAGGTACCTGCTAGTCCTGGACTTGCCGGCTCCGCCTGCAATTCCGTTAGTGCCTATGTTGCCATTGGAGGTGCCGCCGCCTGTTGGACCGGCCAGTCCGCCGCCACCGCCGCCACCGCCACCGCTTCCAAGATCGTAGCTGTCCGTAATAGTACCCTTGTTGGTGAATGTGTTGTTGGCCTCAATGTAGAAGCCGTGTACGTTGACGGTTATGCCGTTGTTGATGATTATTGAGTTGCCAGCTATAACATTGCAGGTGAGCGTGTTGGCCGCGTTGTATACGACGTCACCGGCATAGTTGCCGCAGCTCGGGTTGTAGGTCGTCACGAACGCGAAGCTTCCTGTTTCCGATACCGCCGAGTTCATGGTGACAGCGCTTGGATTGGATGCCCCGGTGTAAGAGCCGGCGCCTGTGCCTGCCCATCCCGTGAAGCTATATCCAGAGTTAGGTGTTGCTGTTATCGCGGGCGCGGCACCGGAGTTGTACCAGTTGCTCGCGGGGGATACCGCGCCATTGCCGCCTGACGTCATTGTGAGGTAGTACTGGGTGGTGTATGTAACAAGCTGCGTGTTAGAGCCTGATGCTGTTGATATCGAGCCTGAGGAGACAGAGGGCGCGTACTGGCAGCTCGCGCCGCACGATATCGCGGTGTTGGTGCTCCACGAGTAGGAGGCAGGCGCGAGGTTGTTGAACGTTATCGTTGTGCCTGTGGAGGGTAGCGTTACGCCGTTGAACGTCACTGCCCATGATGTTCCGCCAGGCAAGCCGGACTCCGTGAACACGACGTTGGTGACGTAAGCGGATGTCTCGAATACCGGAGAGTTCATGGTGACCGATGATGAGGATGATGCGCCGGTGTACGATACCGTTCCGGTGCCTGTCCAGCCGTTGAAAAGGAATCCCGAATTTGCCGACTGGCTGATTGGCACTATGGTGTTTGAGTTGTACCAGTTGGTCGCAGGGAGCACGCTGCCCCCAGTCCCTGCTGTCATGGTCAAGAGGTACTGAGTTGTGCAGTTAATCGTGAAGGTCGTGTTTGTGGCGGCTACGCATACGGAGCCTGATCCTGTGGATATGGTGCACTGCGCCCTTATCAGCGAGTTGACGACGACAGGGTTTGTGAGGTCGCACTGATGTGTGCTGTTGGGTTGCCATGGTAGCGTGACTGAAGTAATCTGCGAGCAAGTATATGCTATGCCGTCAATCGTTATTATCTGGCCTGCTGATGCGCAGTAGGGGAAGTTGACGTTGAACCTTACGTTGACTGATGGCGTGAACTGCACAACAACATTTGAGACCAGCCCTGCGTATGATGCGCTTACCAGGACGTTGCCAGCGGTTGTGCCAGATATGTGGCTCAGAGCTATTCCGCTGGTGTTTGTGGTGGTGAGGTTGGGTGAGACGGTGTATCCCGGGACGTTGGCGGTGAAGTTGACCGATGCGCCACTGAGCGGATAGCCGAGAAGCTTCACTGTGGCAGTGAGCAGATCAAGCCCGCCGTTAGCCGGCTGCGTGGCATTGGCTACCGCGAGCGTGATGACAGTGTTGGTTCCTATGAGTGGCTCAACGTGGGAGTTGAAGCTCCCTGAATATGTCTCCCTAGGCGCCTTGGAGCACATGTTTGCTTGGGAGTAGTTTGCCTGTAGGCCGCAGTATGTGGCGTTAAGATAAAGTTTGCCGCCGAGGAACTGGCCGAGCGAGGTCTTTGGAGACAGACCCAGAACGCAAACCATCGACCCGGCCTGATATACGTATTTGGGTGAGCACGCCACTCCGGTGGTATTGGCACCGTTGAGCTGCGCGAACAGATACGGGTTGGCAAGCGGATACGGCTGCGAGTTGGTGAGGAACAGCGCTATTGTCGTCGCGTGGGTGAGGGTGTTTGTGCCCAGCACCATAGCGTTGCAGTACACTCCGCTGACGAATACGCATTTGGTTGGAACTATAGTTGTTGGAGTGCTTGAGTACAGGTAAAGAAGCGCTGATACAACCGCTATGATAAGTATGGCCCAACCGTAGGTAGTGAGATACTCCATGGCTGATTGGGCTTTTGCCATTCTCAACACACCACTAATATTTGTTTCCAGAAGGTTAAATACCTTTCGCGGATCTGGCGGGATTTGAACCCGCAACCATCTGGTCCGAAGCCAGACGCGCTATCCAAGTTGCGCCACAGATCCAATTATACTTGGAGGATTAGGATATAAATGCTGTGCTGGATCAGAAGTTTGTGAGCTTCTTCTGCTTTATGTGGTCGAGGGTGGACCAGTACTCCCTTATGTGGGTCTTGAGCTTGCCGCTCTTGAGGTTCTCCCTTATCATCCCGATGGTCTCCTGGTCGGAAGGGTATCCTGAGCCTATCGGGATGTCGAGCTCCTTCTCTATCCTAGCTATCTCCTTGTCCCTGGTGACCTTGGCTATTATGCTGGCCGCCGAGACTATCGGGTACTTGGTGTCCGCCTTGTGCTCGGATATTATCCTCGTGTAGCCGGTGCCCCTTGCATCGGACTTTACGCCCACGACCTTCGTGCGCCTTGAGGATGAGAGATTGAACCTTATCCCGAACTTCTCGGGAATTACGTCGGGTGAGTCGAGGTACACGACATCGATGTCGCCCTCCATGGTGTCGAAAAGCCTCGCGAACCTTATCGCCTCGAGCTCGTTGAGCGAGATCTTGCTCTTCATTGCCTCGTTTATCTCGCTGGGAAGAATCTTGTCGACCTTTACGTCGTCAGCAATGCGGGTTATCTCCTTGTAGAGGAGCCGCCTCCTCTTGTCGGAGAGCATCTTAGAGTCCCTGACGCCGATGTCGGAGAGCTTGTGCAGGCTGGACTTCTTGATGGAGACTAGGCTAATCACTAAGGGTCCCAGTATCGCACCCCTTCCGGCCTCGTCGCCGCCACACAAGATAACTATAACCACCAAATGGGTCTGCTCCACTTGCCAGTAAGTCGCAAGAAAGTTAGGCTACGTTCTTCCTGTCGATTATCATGTAGTCGTTGACTGCCATGACAGAGTCGTAAGGTATCTTGATCAGTCCGTCGTCGGCCTTGATCTTGTTTGCGAATGAGCTGTCCAGATTCGGCTCGATCAGTATCTCGCT
>DATLRT010000007.1:0-29721 GCA_035534575.1 Candidatus Acidiferrales bacterium | reverse complement strand
CTTGTTGAACTTCGCCTTCTTGGTGAAGACCCTTATCTTGGTCTCGGTCTCACGCTCGAGGACGTTGCATACGCAAATCTCAGTGGGTAATCCGCATCTGGGGCAAATCTCAGCCATTTAGAGCTTCGCACCCCTCTGGTTGAGTATCGTCTGGATACGAGCAATAGTGCGCCTTATCTCGCGCGTCTTCACAACTTTGCTGCTAACGCCGGTGGAGGCTGTCTTGCGCTTCTCGATGTTGAGCTCGAGCACAAGGCTGTCCATCGTGGTCTTCAGGGCGGAGTCAGGCAGCTTCTTTATGTCGTTGATCTTCATAAACAGTACCAGGTATATTATGGGGACTTGAATATTAAAAGGTTTCCTTAGTTCTATAAGTTGATGGCTTAAAAGGAGCCCATGGCTTATAGCCCAAATCGGAGGCAGTAAATAAAAAGATATAATGAAAATTACAATTATGATAAACTATAAGATTATATCGAATTAATAGGAAGATATAAATATCTAATCATATAATAAGTATGTATAATCATGTCTCATATATCGGTGAAATAATGGCAGAGCAAGAAGATTTGAAGACGAAAATATTACGTGATATGGTAGTAGACCACTCGGACTCTTTAGAGAAGAACTATGTACTTGCGAAGGAGCTCATACGTATAACAAAGGATGGCAAAGTCGATGTCTTAGTAAAAGACAGGTTACCCGGCACAGAGAAGATTATACTGTATTTGATAGGCAAGTGCTATGCACAGAGGGCGGGGCTGACTAATAGTGAATATACTAAGAATGATGAACTCAGGAACGAATTAGGTATAATACAGGGCTCTTTGCTTCCCTGGCTAAAGACCCTAAGAGACAGCAACACGATAAAACAAGGGCCAAGGGAAGGCAACGAAGTTACACATGCAATAGCACTGAGCGCTGTTGAAAGGACGCTAAAAGAGATAAATAACAAATTGAGCGGCCCTATGAGGTGAATAAAATGGACGGCGAAACTAAACAACGATTTGAAGAAAATGAAAAGAGGATTAGCATATTGGAGTCAATGTTATCTAGTGCAAAAAAGATAACAGCAAATACCTATCCTAACACCGAGGGCAAAATGTGGTATAAACCAGGTAGCACTGTTGGAAAACTAGTTGGGTTGATAAATGAGGGATTTTTTGATACGCACAAAACATTAAACGAAGTCACTGCTCAATTTGCTACTAAAGACTATCACTTTAGACTTTCTGATTTGACATTACCAACAAGACAGCTTGTCAGACACGGTATGTTACGTAGGGAGAAAATAAAAGAAAAATGGGCATATATCAAGATAAACTGAGTGCATATTATGGACGAAGACATTATTAAAATTGTAAATGACCATGAGAAGAGGATAAAGGCACTGGAGGGTAAAAGAGAAGACGAAGGGCACGAAGTGAAGGGGGCAAGGGCCAAATCTATAAATGAATTTCTTTTAGAGACAAAGGCAAGCGGAAACGTTGAAAAAGTAGTAGTGTTCGGAAATTATCTGGAACAACATAGATCAATGGAGTGCTTTGCAAGAAGTGATATAGAAGCAATATGTAGGGACTCTCGTGAACCCGTATCTAGTAATATAAGCAGCGATTTAGCTAGGGCCATTAAGAAAGGATGGATAATGTTACATAATCAGAAGAAAGGCGGTAACGAAACCTATCGAATAACATCCAAAGGAGAAGAGGTAATTAAAAACAATTTCGATAAACGAGGTAGGTGATATACTTGGGCCACTCATCCAAAGAAGATATTGTTGCTAAATTAAAAACGAAGAACATAGTGACACCTGGGCATCTGTCGGATATGAATCCTTTGGTAAAAGTGCTGTGGACACTTAGCATAACAGAAAATAATACAGATATTTCAGAGATAGATGCCGAAACAATAAGCCATATCCTGCTTAAAATAGCTAGAATAAATCTATCCGAAGAGGCTGTAAGAAATGCCCTTGCGAGAGCTGATGATAAAATCAAAAGAAATCATTTTGGTCTTGAGATTTTCTATGAAATCATGTCTACTGGTAAAGAATTCTTGGAGATTTCACTTGGTAGCCAGACAAACTCAGTTATGTTTTTTAGTGGGAGTACACCATGGTCAGATTTGAATAAACGGTTTCCTGAAATTTTAAAAATGATGGAAGGGGAGATTTGTATTATTGATTCGTGGTACGGTATAGGGACTTTTTATACTCTAGAAAAATTTGGTAAAACAAGAAGCATTCGAATGTTGACTGGACAACTAGGTAGGGAAGAGCAACAAAATATGACGAAATTTACAACTGAACTTAACAAATTTAAAAAAGAATTTAATAACATTAATTTAAAGAGCTATGGAGCTTGGTGGGAACTCCATGATAGGTATATGCTCTCTGATAACGCCATCTTTATTGTAGGACACGGCATAAAAGATATAGGAACAAAGGAGTCTTTCGGGATACTTGTATCAAAGGATACGGCAGGAGACTTACTGACGGAGCTTAAAAGAAGATTCGAAGAAAAATGGGCTAAAGCTAAAAATATATAAACAATTTCGCATCGTGATTAATATGATGAAGAATATTCCTACATTCGTAAAATGGGCTGGTGGAAAGAGACAGTTATTGGAGCAGTTTAAACCATATTTTCCTAAAACTGTTAAGCGCTACTTTGAACCTTTCGTTGGGGGCGGTGCAGTAGCTCTTTACATAATAAAGCACTATAAGCCTAAGGAGGTTTATCTTTCAGACAGCAACGAGGAGCTAATCAACACTTACAAAGTAATTAGGGATAACGTCGAGGAATTGATAACGCATCTGAAAACGTACAAAGAAAAGCACTCTAAAGAATTTTATTACAAAATTCGTGCTGAGGATCCTAAGACACTATCCGATATGTCAAGGGCAGTACGCTTTATCTATCTAAACAAAACGTGCTTTAATGGATTGTATAGAGTTAATTCTAAAGGGGGTTTTAATGTACCTATCGGGAGTTACAAAAACCCTGCAATAGTTAATGACAATGAATTGAGAGAGATTGCGCAGCTCCTAACGAAAGCAAAGATAGCGGCCGGACAGTTCTATGATATACAAAATAGAATAAAGAAGGGTGACTTTGCCTATTTCGATCCTCCTTATTATCCTATAAAGAAAGACAGCTTTACCGCTTACACTAAAGAGAGCTTCTTAGAGAAGGAGCAAAAGCGTCTTGCAGACCTTTTTAAGAAGCTGGATATAAAAGGAGCTAAGGTTATGCTCTCAAACAGCGATTCAGAAATTATAAAGGGATTGTACAGGGGTTACAGTATTGGGGTTGTAAAAGCAAGTAGAATGATTAATTGCGACGCAAAGGGTAGGGGGAAGATAAATGAGGTCGTAATAACTAACTATGAACCGACTCCTAAGTCACATCTGTAGACAAATACCATAGCGGTTTTAGATTTTTTGTATATTTCTTCCCTTTTTTATTCTCTAAATTGGTATATTTCGATAATGGCGGCTGACCATTTGCTACGCTCATACAAAGGTTATCGATCTCTTTAGGATTATCTATAAATTCCCTAACCCAGCCCTGAAAAAATAGTGTAGAGGGATTAAAATTGCTTGGATTGCGATAATTGTATTCCTGTTCTATAATAAATAGTTGAGCTAAAATACCAATAACCGTTATAGGGTTTAATGAGTGCTCATATTCGGTTTTGTTTAATTTGGTAAGTTCTTTTTCAGGGTCCTGCCCATAGAAGATACTATCAAATGCCGTAAGCAACTCATCCTTTAGCTGTGGTTTGCTTCTAATTCTCAGATTAAGGTCTATGAATAACCTCATGTGGTTAGGTTTAAACTCTCTATCACCTTCCTTTAGCCATATTTGAAAGTTCTTTTTAACGTTGTAACTCGCAAACCTTTTTTTAAGCTTAGATGGCCTTAAAAGGTAAATTGATAAGTCACCTTTCTCATAAACAACCATCTTTTTGTCAAAAGGCAGGGTCTTTATTATGGCAAACATTTTTGCTTTATTCATTATAAAGTAGTGATACCAACCATTAAAAACATGTAACCATTGGCGGATTAAGTTTACGGAAACCCTATTCTATTTTAGTCGAATTATTTCAATTAAGTAATTGAATTTTGAAAATCTCTAAAAATGTATTTGTAGCTCTTAGTAGCTTTTCCTGAAAATCTAGAAATTCAGAAGGACTTAAACCTATTATGGTCGTTTTATTCATATATTTTATACATACCTGAGAAATTAGTCTAGCTTTTTTATCAGGATCTCTATCAAGTTCTGGGTCATGATCAAATAACGATCTAAGGTATTTTATTTCAAAAAGAATAAATTGCTCATTATCCTTAAAATTTTCTGGAATTCTACTACAGCTTCCTGACGTCTCATATATTGTCTGATAAAGACCGTCTATAAGTAGTTTGAAATCCGTTTCGTTTTTTACTGGTCTACGTATGTTTACGAAACCCTGCAAAGTATAATTAGTAAATCTAAATGGTTGTTCTAAATGTTTTGATTCATTGATTCGATTACATTCACTAACTAAATTAGAAGAACGATCGGTCAATCTACTAAATAATTCATATTTTCCGATATTATCTGATCCTATAAGTTTGTTATTATTAAATATAAATCTTGAACTTCCGTTGTGTTCTATTTCATAATTAATTCTGGTTTCCAAGTCCCTTTTTACTCCAGGTAGAAGTTTTTCCAGATAGTTAGCAACTTCAAGAGGTTCCGTGACCCCTTTTGATCTAATAACCTCAGAAACTTTACTATCAAGGTCTACTATGTCTGTTTTAGGGAGGCCCCATATTTCATCAATAATATCTTCGTAAGATATAATCATTTACTCTCCAACGTATCTATATGCTCTTTAATTACGCTTTCGAGCCCGTTGAGCAGTTTTTTAAACTCTTCTAAATCTGTCGATCTTTTTATTTTAACATCAGGCAGATCCTCAATTTTAGAACTTAAATCTTTTAATATTTCCAACCATTGATTTAGTTCTTTTGGTTCCTCAACCTCAATCCACATTTTATATCCAAGTTGTTCTATGGTCATGCTGGTGTCTGATTCAAATTTTTGGAAAATAATCGGGTGGCTTTCCATCGCTTTGCCCAATATGTCTCTTGCATCTATGGCTCTACTAATGCGAGCAGTTTTACCCTCTTCAGTACTTATAATCCAAGATAAATATTTACTAAGATTAACTGTATTTTTGAACTCTTTTGCCTTCTCATCCCATTCCAACCATTTTTGTAATGGGGTGAATAAAGACTGAAATATAGCCTCTTGGAAAAAGCTGAAGTGGTCTGTTGATAAATATTCTCCGAATTCATCATCTTTCCTGCACTGTTCATACCCGTAATATGAACGAATCAACCTTGCGGATTTAACGGGCCCTATACCTGCTATTTTACCAACCTCCTCTATTTTTGTATCTTTTTCACTTACCAGTGCGGCCAATAATTTTGCCTGTTGGTAAGGTTTCCAGTCCCGTATACCCGATATATGCCTTATACCCTGTATAATCCAGGCGATATCCTTCTCATTACCTGTATAAACATAGACTTTTAATTTTGTAATGCTGTTAAGTACCTCAGTAGATAAATCTATTTCACCCTTTTCATATTCTTGTTTCGATTGCTTAAGTGCAGTTATCCTCCTGTTACCTTCAACTACTACATATTGCTCTTTAGAATTATCGATAGGCCTTACAACAATTTTGTCTATCGGCAAAAATCCAATACGTACAATGCTCTCTTTTAAGTCAGTAATGTTAAGGTCCGCCATCTTTTCAACGCAACTCTTTTGTATACCTTCCTCTGTTATTCTTGAATCAGGTATTAGCCTAACTTTGATAGAAAATCTTGGGTTGTTTGGGTCTAAAAATATAGAATCTAAAGGTATTGTTTTCTCTTCAAAGTCCCTTAATTCAATTATCTTCGTGTAATCAATATTTTCTGCCAAAGAATTCACTTTATATGGTTTTATACATAAAGATTTAATAAAGTATTACGGGGCATAGAAACGATGTCTAATCCATATTTAATCAGTACTAACATTACAAAACCAATTTTCTGACAAATCAAAGAGCTTACGGTCATAATTAACTTTACGTGCAAAGCTCATTATCCCCAACCTCTATAAACCTTTCCAACCCATAATAATTGAAGTGTGTTTAGAGCAGATTCTTGTTCAAAGAACCTTCCCCATCCTCTAAACACCTTCGCTTCTGCTTATACGTGATGGGCTACCGACGACACACACAAAGGGCATCGCATGGCTAAGACCACCAGAAAAGTGAAGACAACTGCTGACATCAAGATACCCGACAAGCTTATCGAGCAGGTCATAGGCCAGAAGAAGGCCGTTGACATCATAAAGAAGGCGGCCAAGCAGAGGAGGAACGTGTTGCTCATAGGGGAGCCTGGATGCCTTATAGGAGACGAGAGGGTATTCCTCGGCACCGGCGCGATCCTGAAACTCGAAAAGTTTGGAAGCGAACACCTTGAAAGGATAAACAAGAGGGTGATGGTAGGCAGCGGCAACGCGGTGGCTGACGCCCAGGTCTTTCATAAGTATTCAAAACAGCCCGTAATCGAGATAATAACCGAGTCCGGGAAGAGCATAAAGGGCACCCCTAACCATCCCCTGCTCATTGTGAACAAAAGGGAGGGATTTGGCGGTGCCCAACCCAGGTCATGGAAGCGCCTTGATGCGATAAGGGTTGGCGACAGGGTAGCAGTTGTGAGCGGTGTAAGGTGCATAGTCGATAACTATCTAAAAACAGGGTTTGCCACTATAAAAAGAAACAAATTAGGGCCTAAGTTCCATGGAAAGCTTCCCGACAAGCTGACCCCGTCCTTGGCTGCCCTATTCGGCTATATCATAGGGGACGGTTGGGTAGACGCCAACAGGGAGAGGTTGGGTTTCGTGGTGGCAGAGGATGAAAAGGACATACTCTCTGACCTTCTGTCCTTCGTAAAGGAGAACTTCGGGATAGACCCCCCAGTCTTGACGCGCCTGGGAAAGGGCAGAACCGTGCCTCTGCAGTATGTGGACATATCAAACAAGGACATTTACCAGAATCTTAGGTTCCTTAAGGAGAAGAGGATACCAGACCTTGTTCTGGCTTCAGGCAACGAGGTCGCCGCGGCGTTCTTAAAATGGCTATTTACAGCTGATGGAACAGTATACAACAAGGGCAGGGGGCATAGGGGCATAGGGCTGAAGTCAAAGAACGTAGAGCTCCTAAGAGACGTGCAGACCATTCTGATAAGGTTCGGGATACAGTCAAGGATACTAAACGCGCTATCAACGAAATCCGGGGATGCGCCGCAACTGGCCATAAGGAGCGGATACGACATAATAAAGTTCCACGAGAAGATAGGTTTCGCATGCGCCAAGAAGGTTCAAATCCTGAATAAGCTCGCTGCAGAGGCTCCTTCATTCGCAAGGAAGCTGAAGCAGAGGAGCGAGAGAGTGGTCAAGGTCATAGAAGGCGGATACGCGGATGTCTATGACATAGAGGTCCCTGAGTGGCACAGGTTCATCGCCAACGGCGTAATCTCCCACAACACAGGGAAGACCATGCTGGCGCAGGCTATGGCTGAGCTCCTTCCCGCAGCCGACCTTGAGGACGTCCTGATATACAGAAACCAGAACGACGAGAACACCCCCCTTGCCAAGGCCGTGAAGACCTATCCCGAGGGCACACCCAAGGACGGCAAACTGGGGGACGGGCAAGGCCGCCTCATACTCCAGAGAGAGCGCATGAAGAACCGCATGTCCATGAGCAAGAGCAGCTCCATAGTCGCCCCCATAGTCATGGTACTTGTCATAGCGCTGTTCGCGCTCTCCCTCAGCGGATTCATCAAGGGCTACGAGATAATAGTGCTCGCGGCCGTGATACTCGGAGTGCTCATATTCGGATCAATGCTTATATTCATGACTGGGATTGCCAGAAGGGTGGGCATACCGGGCACCAACGATGCCAATGAGCCGAAGCTCATAGTGGACAACTCGGGCCTCAGCCACGCCCCATTCCTTGATGCAACGGGATCAAAGGCAGGAGCGCTGTTCGGGGACGTAAGGCACGATCCCTTGCAGTCTGGGGGGTTGGGGACGCCAGCCCACCTGAGGGTGGAGAGCGGCGCGATACACAAGGCCAATAAGGGTGTGTTGTTCATAGACGAGGTATCCAACCTCGACCCAAGGTCGCAGCAGGAGTTGCTCACCTCGCTTCAGGAGAAGAAGTACTCGATTACCGGGCAGAGCGACCTGAGCTCAGGCGCCCTAGTGAAGACGGAGCCGGTTCCATCGGATTTCATACTAGTCGCTGCGGGGAACCTGCAGGACATACAGAACATGCACCCAGCCCTGAGGTCCAGGATAAGGGGTTATGGTTATGAGGTGTTCATGGAGAGCACCATGGACGACAACGCCACCAACAGGGAGTACGTAAGGCAGTTCATAGCCCAGGAGATAAAGAAGGACAAGAAGATACCCCCCTTTGACATGCAGGCCGTGGATGAGATAATTGAGGAGGCAAGGAGGCGTGCTGGAAGGAAGCACAAGCTCACGCTCATACTGAGGGACCTGGGCGGCCTTGTAAGGGCCGCCGGTGACATAGCCATTGAGAAGAACCACCCTGTAGTAACCAAGGAGGACGTGGTGGCAGGTAAGGTGCTCTCAACCCCCATTGAGGCACAGGTTGTATCACAGGAATTGGAGTACAGAAAGGACTATCGCGTGTTCTCAACATCGGGCTTCAGCGTGGGCCGCGTGAACGGCCTTGCGGTGATAGGCAACAGGAACACCAACTCAGGCATAGTCATCCCAATCGCCGCTGAGGTAACTCCCGCAAGCAGCAGGGCGGAGGGCAAGTTCATACCCACCGGCAAGCTGGGCAAGATAGCCAACGAGGCGGTGAAGAACGTCTCGGCAATCATAAAGAAGCACATGGGGCGCGACGTCTCGAACTACGACATGCACGTCCAGTTCCTCCAGGTTGAGGGAGTGGAGGGAGACAGCGCAAGCATATCGGTCGCTGTCAGCATCATCTCCGCCATGGAAAACCTGCCTGTGGACCAGTCCATCGCAATGACAGGCTCGCTCTCAGTCAGGGGAGAGGTGCTCCCGGTCGGCGGCGTAACGAGCAAGGTTGAGGCTGCAATCAACTCAGGTCTCAAGAAGGTGATAGTGCCTTACGCCAACAAGGACGACATAGCGCTCAGCAAGGACGTGCTAAAGAAGATAACGATCCTCACCGCAAGGAACCTCGGCGACGTGCTCAAGTACGCGCTGAAGGAGAGCAAGAGGAGGAACATCATAATCAAGGAGCTCAAGGGCTACGAGTAAGGGGAGAAGATGTCCGAACTAAAGCTGAAGTTGTATGAGGTTCATTACAGTAACGTAAAACCTGCGGACATGCCCAAGGCCAAGGCGGTAATGTTAAAATTAGGGATGGACGGGGTAATGGAGACCCCCAGGGAATCTGAGGGAAACATAAGGGGGCTTCTCAGGGCTACCGACATAAGCGAGGCGGAGCACATGGCCAGGCAGGTCCGATATCTATCCGGAGGCGCAATAAAGGAGGGTATGCACATAAGGCCGATATCTCCACAGGGCCCCTCAACTGCGGAGCGCATAAGGCACGCATTTGGATTCAAGTAACTACAAGTGAAAACCTCCTAAAAGCAAACCTTTATATAGCTTATAGCCCTATATACCTATAGATTATATGGCTGGAATCACTACCATACAGCTGAGCTTGAAGGAGAAGGTAATCTTGGACACCATAAAGAGGGAGATTGGCGCCAAGAACTACTCTGAGGTAATACTCTGGCTCGCAAAGAAGGCCAAGACGCTGGGGAAGAGCGAGATGGGGACGCTGCCGAAGCTGCACTCTTTCAAGAGGGAAAAGCATGACCGTTTTGATTGACAGCTGGGCATGGATTGAGTACTGGAAGGGTGGCAAGCACGCCAGCAGCGCAGCCACCCATATAGAAGGTGACGAGGAGGCCGTAGTCGCGTCCATAAACCTCACAGAACTATACCTATGGGTCAGCAGATACTACGATGAGGCAACAGCAAAGAAGTACACCGAAGCCGTAGAGCGTAGATGTTACGTAATCCCACTTGACAAGGAAATCGCACTGAGCGCCGCAAAGCTGAAATTAAGGCATAAGATGGGCATAGCCGACAGCGTAGTGCTTGCCACCGCAAGACACGCCAACGGAAAGGTTGTCACAGGGGATCCCGATTTCAAGGATATTGACGGCGTAATATTTATAGGCCAGCAGACCTAATTGGGCATCTAGGCGACCACTTACTCTAATAGCATTGCGATTTAAATGAAGATTATTGGCGATTAACATGGCGGCAAAGGAAAGCAAGGAGAAAGGGGAGCAGCCCAAACAGATCCTGGAGGATTTCGGAGACGGAATACTCAAGCAGATAGAGGGCGGAAAGAACCCTAAGTTCACTGCCACCGCAAGGACTAAGTCAAACATAACCTACGATACGAGGAAGGGCTACCTCACACTCGGCAAGGCTCAGGAGGAGAGGAACTTCCTGAACATTGCACAGACCAAGAGGTTCATGCAGACCATGGCCATCGCGGCAAAGTGCCACAAGTTCGTCAACGAGAACCTCCACACGTCCATCAGGGGGCTGTTCTATCAGCTGAAGTACTCCCTCGGGGAGGACGTGGACGAGAACATATTCAACGAGCAGGCGGAGTCCAACCCGCTAATCGAGGACCTTGAGGTCGCTCTGAGCCTGAAGAGGGAGCAGCTCAACCTCAACGCCAACAGGAAGGGGCTCCTTGCGGGCAACTTCAAGGTAATGGACAGGTTCGGGGACGAGAAGCTGGAGATAGACGCCAGCAAGATGGGAAGAAGCGGATGGGCCATACCGAGCGACGTGGACAACGACATCGAGTTCGTGGACGTGAAGGCCAAGTACGTCCTTGTGGTGGAGAAGAACGCCGTATGGCAGAGGCTCAACGAGGACGCGCTGTGGAAGAAGGAGAACATGATACTGCTCTCTCCTGAAGGCCAGGCATCGCGTGGCACCAGGCGCATAATCAGGAAGTTCGCGGACATGGGGCTCCCTGTCTATGTGTTCAACGACGGGGACGTATGGGGATGGTACATCTACTGGACCATCAAGACCGGCAGCATAAACCTCGCCTACATAGGCAAGGACGTTGCCACCCCTGAGGCCCGTTTCCTGGGCGTTACCATGTCCGATCTTGACAAGTACGAGTTCCTCAAGAACATGACCATGAAGGTCAACGAGTTCGACATAAAGAGGGTGCAGGAGATGCTCGGGTACGAGTGGATAAACCGCCACGAGGCCTGGGTCAATGAACTGAAGCTCGTGCTGAAGAACAGGACCAAGATAGAGCAGGACGCGCTTCAGGGTCCAAGGCTTACGTTCATCAGCGACTACGTGAAGGAGAAGATAAAGAACAAGGACTTCTTGCCGTAGCCCCACTAATGCTTTAAATTGCTTTCCTGCCAGTATCTATCATGGCAACCAAGAGGAAGGCCAAGAAGGCCCCCGCAAAGAAGAAGGTCACAAAGGCAAAGAAGACCAAGTGCGATTGCTGCGGATGCATGTGCATGAAGTGCAGCTGCGACAACAAGAAGATGTGCAAGGATTGTGGATGCAAGTGCTAAGGTATCAGACCCTTATCACAGGCTGCATGTCTCCAAGCCCGAGCGACCTTAGGGTCTGCTCCGGGTCATCGTAGTACTCCTTGACGGTCTGGCTGATGCTCCCTATGTCCTTCTTTCCCAGCTTGTTCAGCCTTTCCAAGATGGCAGCCCTCACTCTCTCCTCAGCCAGTATGTCCGGTGCCGGGACTCCCAGCAGCTTTGAAAGCAGGTCCCTGTATGTGACGCTCGGGAGTATGGGCGTACCCCTCATCGTCTTGTAATCAAACTTGTACAGGTCTGAGAGGAGCACCTGGTTCTCCATTCCAGACACCTCCGATATCTGTGTGACCCTCCTATGCGGCTTGCCCTGCATGTACACCACCGAAATCACTATCAGCACGTCAATGACCGGTATGATGTCCATGGGCACGTTCATCGGCGTGTGCTGAAGCCTGTTGATTATATCCCTGGTGGACGATGCGTGGATGGTTCCCAGAACTATCTTGCCTATGTTCATCGCCGTAATCATGTCGTTCGCCTCGGCTCCCCTGACCTCCCCTATGATTATGGTGTCAGGCCTCATCCTGAGCACGTTCCTCACCAGCGACTCAAGAGGCATGGCCTCGCTGGTCTCCAGCTTCGCCGCGTTCTCCTGCATCGATGTGTCCAGCTCGTATGTCTCCTCTATCGTGACTACCCTCTGCTCCGGCCTGAAGAAGGAGAACATCGCGTTTAGCAGCGTTGTCTTTCCCGCTGCGGGCATGCCGCCTATCAGCACGTTGGCGGGCCTTATCTTGAACCCGTCTATGTACAGCCAGAGCCTAGCCGCTATGCTGTAATCGAGCTCCCCGTCGTTTATCAGGTCTATTATGCTGAGCGGGGTCTTCTTGAAGTTCCTTATCGTGATGTCGTATCCCAGCGGGGACGATATGATGTTGACCCTGCTTCCGTTGGGCAGGTGGACGTCCAGTATGTTCCCATCGTTGCTCTCGTTGGTCGCGTAGAGCTTCAATCTGTTGACAAACCTCTCCAGCTCAATCCTGTTGACGAACCTGTCCTCTATCTTCTTCTTTCCCTCCTCGGAGTCGAAGACGAAGATGTTCTGGGTGTTGTTTATCATTATGTCCTCTATGTTCTCATTCACGAGCAGGTCCTTTATGTAGCCCATGTCGTTCATGTCATCGAACATCTGCTGTATCTCCTCCGTGCTGACCGCTGGGTTGAGCGTTTTCGCCACCGAGTTGACCATGTCCATCCTTGCCTGGAAGTCCGTTATCGCTGTGAACCTTCCCTTGAGCTGGTTTAGAACTGCGTCCTCAAGCGCTATAAGCTTGGGACTCATGGCAACGGTCATGAGCTAATATAAACTGGTAAGCTATAAAGAGGTTTCACTCCCTCTTCAAGGCATATCGGCTCCGAGTATTTGAAGGAAAAGGTTCGGCGTTACAATCTTTATCCCGGAAACTCTTGAATATCCAATAAGCGCACTCTTACCTATCCTTCCTATACGCACCCACTTCCTCCAGTATCTCCTTTTCCGTTAACTTACCATACCTCTTGTTTTTGGCCTTCATAAGCTTCTGTACGACCACCAAATCTTTTTTCTTCAGTTCGGCTATCTTAATCGGATTCCAAATCCACGTTAAGGTCCTGTCCTCCTCCACTATTATTTTTCCAGAGTACTCCAAGTAATCCAACACCGTCTTAAACGTGGTCCACATAACCTTTTTTGGCAGCAACTTCCATATCTGGGTTACTGTCTTGTCACTGCTATACTTGAAAACGGACTTTTCAACCATGAAGATTGTATCCAGTCTGGGTGAACGTGCGAGCCTACTACTTTTTGATTCAGAAACTTCTTTTTTCATATGTATCAACTGATATATACTCAGATGATAACTATATAGATGTTTCACAGATACCTTCGTACATCTTCTTTGGTGATGCCCGCCTGCTTTAGTATCGCATTTAAGGTGCCTTGATCCAGTTCGCCTCCATGCATCGGGATAGTCGTGGAGTTCTTAAAATTAGAAACAAAAAGATGGCTGCCCTTCTGTCTTATCAGCTTAAATCCGTAATGTTTTACTAGAATCCGAAGCAGTTCAGAAGGTTTTATAACGAGTCTAGACATAGACCTCGCCCTACATCAAGCTTTAACTAATCTGTACTTCTTTAGCTCAAGAAGTCCATCAACTGCTACCTCTATAGCCTCCTTTAGGTTCTTTTTAAGCGCAGATAATGTCTTAGCTCTGGTTACAACGTGTAATGATGGTATCTCAGCAACATACCAGCCTTCGCTCTTTGATACTTTTAGGTCGCTCATTCTTCCACCGTAATAATTTCCGCCGAACTGATTAATATACGTTTGCCCGAGCATCCTAGTTATTGGGCAGTATGGCGTTGACTATGTACTCCGCGCTGTAAGGCACCAGCGCGTCATACTTCTCCCCGGTTCCGAAAAAGAGTATCGGTATGCCCGTTATGTGTGAGATGGAGATCGCCCCTCCGCCCTTCGCGTCACAATCCAGCTTGGTGAGCACTATCCCGTTGATCTTTATGAACTTGCTGAACTCCTTTATCTGCTCGGAGATGGCGTTGCCCGATGTGCTCTCGCCAACGTAGACAATAACGTCAGGCTGCGCCACCTTGACCATCTTCTGCACTTCCATGATGAGGTTCTTGTTGGTCTCCTGCCTTCCGGCGCTGTCTATCAGGACCACGTCGGCCTTGTGCGACCTTGCGTAGGCTATCGCATCAAACGCTATGCTTGCCGGGTCGGCCCCGTACGAACTCTTTATGACCGGCACGCCTATCTTCTCCGCGTGGTGCTCAAGCTGCTCTATCGCAGCCGCCCTGAACGTGTCGCTTGCCGAGAGGACCACGCTCACGCCGTCGTTCTTCAGCATGTGGGTTATCTTCGCTATCGTTGTGGTCTTGCCCGTTCCGTTTGGTCCAAGGAACAGCACCTTCACCGGCGTCGTCCCCTCGCCCTTCCTGGTGGCGATGAGCTGCCTGATGTTTACTCCGTTGCCAGCGGGCTTGAGTATGTTGAACAGCGACTCCCTCACGAAGTTGGTCACCTCAGCCTCAATGTGCTTCGAGTCCACCTTCTTTCCCTTGAGGTGGTTGGTGAGGTCGTCTATGAATGCCTCCGTAGTCTCAAACGAGACGTCAGACTCAAGGAGCGACATCTTTATGTTGTCGGTGAACTTCTCTATCTCCGTGTCGTTAAGCGCTATGCTGCCCAGGAACACGCTCTTGAGTTTGGTGGTGAACGAGAGCTTGACTATCGGCTCCTCCTTCTTTGGTTTCTCCTGCACCTGGTGATGGGCCTCAATCTTCGGCTCTTGATAAATGTGCTCAACCGGTTTTGTCTCCTGCCTCTGCGGTTCTACCTTGGCCACAGGCGCGGGATGCTCGTAAACCGGCTTTGGCTGTTCCACCTTTGGGTGCTCTACATGCCTAACCTCGTGCTTCTGTGGCTCAGGCGGCTTGTGTCTCTCCTGCTGAACCGGCTTCAGAGCCTCCGTCTGCGGTTCCGGCTTTGGCTCAGCCCTATGCTCAACCCTTGGCTGCTCCACTACGGGCTGCACAGCCTGAGCTCTCTCTACCGGTTTCTCAACAACCGCGGCGGGCTTCTCCTCAACCACCGGTGGCGCTGCGACCTCGGCGCTCTCCACCTCGGACTTTATGAAGCTCTTGACCGCGTTGGCAAGCCTCTTCTTCAGTTCGCCGAACATGCTTATGCCCTTCCCGCGCCCTGGCCCAGCCTGTAGCCTATGTCCACCATGGCCCCCTCAAGCTCCTTCTTGTTCTTGCCCAGCTTGTTGAGTATCTCGCTCTTGACCTGTATCCTCTTGGCCACGAACGCCTTGGCCGAAGCGACGTCCTTCTCCACCATGTAGTCAGAGCCCACTCCAACCACAACCGTGTTGGCCTCGGTGAGCTTGCTCTTCATGAAGAAATCGGCGCCGATGTTGGTGAGCATCTCCTTGTTGTTCAGCATATCCGAGCTCTCAAGGGTCCTTTGTGCGGCATTGAGCTCCTGCAGGTCCTGCATGTGCATGTTTATCGTGCTTGTGATCATTCCGTGCTGCTGCTGGTACACTCCGTACATGTACCTGAGCTCCTCCTCGCTCGGCTGCCTCTGTGCCTGGGCATTTGCTTCGTCTGCCATAAGTTCACCGTTGATAAACAATGGAATTAAACCTTAATAGTCCTTGGGGCTATTACAGCACCTTGCTCAGCAGCCCCGGCTTCTTGTTGACTATGGAACCCTTTATCAGCTCCGTATCTATCCCATCGGGAAGCTTTCCCGTGAGCTTGTAGTCGTAAAGTATCAGCCTGAAGACGTTCGATATCATGTAGCTCAGAAGCCCGCCTATAACCATGAGCACCAAACCCGCCACTATGAACACTATCCCAAGCGCGGCCACCGCTGCAGCTAACAGGGCCCCTACTAGGAACAGGGCAGCTCCTGAAAGGATGAACATCATGCTGTAAAGGTCGCTGAAGATAAGGCCGCCGAACGTCGCGCCGAAGTTGTCCTTTATGAACTTCACGCTCCCCTCAATCGCCTTTATCGGCCCCACCTTCTGGTCTATTATCACAGGGACCACGAAAAGTATCGCCATGGAGATTGCGAACGAGGCTACCGCGGATATTATCAGCGTGGTTATCCCCCTGCCCCTTGACTCCAGAGCCCTAAGCAGCATCATTATTATCGAGTAGAACATCGCCCACTCAAATATCAAGAGCGCATATTCCTTAGTCTGGGACAGCGACTCACCTATCGTAATCGGCTTGCCCTTTGCGTACGCCCTGAAAGATATGAGCATCGCCACCAGGAGGTAGGTGCCTATGAAACTGATCAGAAGGTAGTAAACGAAAAGTATTACGACAACGGTCACTGGCGACCATCCCGGCGCAAATACGAACAGTGGTATGAATATCAGGGCAGCCAATACCATCGACACCAACGCTGAGAGTATCGGATAGGAGAACAGAACCCTGTCCTTCATTATGAGCTTTCTTATCTCCGAGCCCAATCTCCAGCCGTTTTTCAAGTTCTCGAACATCTCAATCACAGTCTAAGCGTTGCGAATGCCTAATAACCTTATTTCTGCTCCAATGCCTCCACTATCCTGGCAAGCTCGAATCCTGTGGTGCTGTCTCCTGCCACCACGGCGCCTGAGTTGGCTGCGACAGACAGTCCTACTGCCATCGAGCCCTTGTTCGCAGTTGTCCTGACCGAGTTGAAACCGAGCAGCTTGTCTAGCTCCTCCTTCTCCTCATCGGTGCTCCTGTTGTTGATCACGAATCCCTTGTTGGTCAGTATGTTGTTGGCCCCCACGGTCTTGAAGTCGCCTATCTCCCTCCTCACCACCTCGACGTCGAGTATGTCCCTTATCTGGGCAATCTCGCTGTGGCTGAAGTCAGGGTTGACGATGGCTATCCTGTCGTTTGCGAGTATGTTGCTTCCGATGGCGTTGAGGTCGCTCTCCACCACGCCCACCTTCATGTCAGGGAGCAGCTTCTTCACGTCGCGCAGCTCCTCGTCGAAAGCAAGGCTCGAGAGCACTATCCCGTTGGAGTTCGCCCTTGAGAACAGGCCGATGAGGCCCGAGGACGAGAGGGTTATGCGGAAGCTCTTCACGCCCAGCACCTCCTCAAGCAGCTTGACGTTGTTGTCAGGGAGGCCTAAGCCTAAGAAAACGTATTTATCAGTGGCTGTAGCGAATACACCCACATAGTCGCTGCCGCCAATCCTGTGTTTAGCAGCCTCCATAAAAATACAACTGTAACTTAGCTTAAACGCGATTACTTCTGCTCCTTTGGCTCTGCGGCAGCCTTAGGCGCTGCCGCCTTTGCCGCAGCAGGTGCCTTCTTCTCCTCCTTCTTTGCGGTGGCAGGAGCGGCAGCCTTTGCCACGACCTTCGGTTCCTCCTTCTTCATGGACTGGAACGGCATGGCGGTTGCGATTCCGTTCTCGATGCTGATGTTCAGCTTGACCGGAGTCATCTTCTTTGAGTAGACCTTGAATATCATCTCGTTGAGCTCCTGGCTGAGCTTCACGTTCTCCACCCTCGTCTTGGTGTAGTGGCCGACCCTGTCCCTTATGTACCTCACCGCCTTGTTCCTCCTCCTTATCGTAGGCTGCGTGGAAAGGTACTTCCTTATGTTTATCGTCAGTAGTCTGTTGGCCATATCAATCATCCAGCTTTATCTTCTGCTTCCTCCAGTTCCTGCTGAACCTGTTGAACTGCAGCTTCCTGTGAGTCCTAAGCGTAACGAGCAGCGGCATCCTTCGCGTCTGCTTCAGCTTCTTTCCAAGCCTTCTCTTCTTCGTTTGTGTCTTCTTGCCCATCTGAGCACCTTATTTGTGCTTGAACTCGATTGTCGGTTCGCGCCTGTCTGTCATCTTCGTAAGTATGGACTTCAGCTGTGCCTCCGTGAGCTTGCCTGTTATCCTCCTTGTCTGCACGAGCTGTATTATGAGCTCGTTGAGCTGCCTGTAGAGCTCGGGGTTCGCGGCCCTTATGTTCATCAGCCTGTCGAACGCCTCCTGTTCGAGGAACTGCTTCATCATCTCCTTCTGCTGCTCCTCAGCCTGCGCCCTCTTCAGGGCATCCGAAACCCTCCTTTTCAGGTTCTTCTGGTATTCCTGCTGCTCGTCTTCATGCGGCATCTAACCACATCAGGCGCTGTTTATCTCCTTGGACAGCTTGTCCATGAAGGACTTGCCCTGGGGGGTTATTATCCTTCCTCCCTTGGTGTTCTTTACCAGCTTGGCCTTCTCAAGCTCCATAAGCGAATCCCTTATTATCCTTCCTCCCGCCCTCTGGTGGTGCATCCTGTGGACCACGTGGCCCTTCCTCGAGCCGTACCTTGTCCTCAGCTTTGAGACGCCGATGGGGCCGTTGAGGTATACCTGCCTCAGAATCGAGGCGCTCCTCATGTACCAGAAGTCAGGGTCCTGAGGCACCCTCTCCTTGCTCGGTCCGGACTTGACAAAATCCACGTATCTGGGCTTGCCGATTACCGTCTTGAGCTTGCCTGAGGCTGCCTTTATCAGTTCTGCTGAACCTACATCATAAACATTAGCCATTTCGATCTCCTTCAAGAATAGAAAATGCCGTAGATAATATTCTGTAAAAAACCTATTAATACCTTTGCCTTTGGTAATATTCTTTTAATAGCGGAATTGGAGCAGCGTGATACCCTGACAATACCACAACAAAAGGTAAAAAACCCCGATGAAACGGCCAGAGACTCGAAGATGGCAACGATAGCAAACTCTTTGTTCAACTCAGGTTTGATAAACGGCAACTTCGTGATAGTCAAGGATCTGTTCAAGGACGGGGTAGGTTGGAGGATACTGGAGGGGGTAAACGAGTCCCCCACCATGGGCAGCATGCTTAGGCGCTCCGAATACGAGAACTCAACGGAGCTGTGGAACAAGGCAGCGCACACTCCGATAGTGGCCATACTCATAGAGAAGGCAAAGTCCGGAACCACAATCAGCGGCATGCCTGTTACGCACATGATGTCCGTAACCAGTCCGCACAAGAAGGGCAGCAACTTCGACATCGGGATAAGGGAGCTCCTTGAGACCCACTTTCCAGACGTGTATCTTATAAACGCGTGAGCACTTGGCAACATCAACACCGGAAAGACTTACCGAATCCGAGATAAAGGGTATGGCGCAGGTAGTGGCAAAGTTCAAGGCCACGGCAACGAGCAGGTCCCTGCTTCGAGGTATACCCATAACCGTAGAGCAGCTGAGCCCCGAATCACCGAACCGCAAATGGACCGTATACCACAACATGCTAAAGCTACCCTTCGACTACCGACTCAAGTTGGAGGAAGGAACTGATGAGAGTCCCATATCCACAATAGAGAACCAGATAAACATTCTTCACCTGAACATGAAGCAGAGGGAGACCGCGCTCGAGGTGTTCATGTCCCCGAAGGAAGTGCAGGTAATCTCAGATTCCAAGGCTCACGGACCGGCGATGATTGACATCTTTCTCAACCACTATGAGGACCTGATTCTGAGGAAGGGCAGCGGTTAGCGGCTGCCCCTCTTGTCCCACTGCCTCTTCTGGCCGCCTCCGCTCCTTCTGTCGCCGCCGCGGTCGTTCCATCTGCTTCCTCCGCCACCTCCTTCCCTTCCTGTGGCTGGCCTTCTGCTCATTCCGCCCCTGAATCCCCCGAGCGGCCTCGTCGGCCTCTCGTTGCGGCTCCTCTCCGGCTTGCCCTCCATGTTCTTCTTTATCTTCTCTACAGTGCTGTCAAGGTCCTCCTTCAGCTTGTCCGCTATGAACTTCTTGGTGAAGAAGTCGCCCTTGAGCCCTATGCTTATCTTGGTCGCGTAGGCCCTCGCTATCTTGCCCCTCGTGTTCCTCGGCGAGTTGCTGATTGCAGGCATGTTGAACAGGAGTCCGTACTTCGGCGGCTTGCTGCCGAACTTTATGTGCTTGAACAGCGCCTTCTCCGCGCCGAGCAGCTGTATCGTGCTAGCCGGCATCATCGCCAGCCTCTCAAGTGAACCAGCTTTGCTCAGGAGCTTGGCTGCTATCTTATCGTCAGTGAGGAATGTGGTGTTTGGCATCAGCGTCTCCGATGTCGCCTTTATGTACGTGGCGAGGTCGTCCATAGCAGTGCTCATGTCCGTGCTCATCCTAGCGAACGCCAGCACCGCGGCCCTCTCGCCCGGGTTCATCGTCCTTCCCATGCTGGTTCCCGCCCTTGTGAATATCTGCTCGCTCTTGTCGGCGTCGTTGATTATCGCCTGTATGGCCTCCTTGCTTATGCTCTCCTTGTCGTTCAGCACCGCAACGAGCCTGGCCAGGCTCTCTGGGTTCGGTATCTTGACCTCGGGAAAGTATATCCCGTACCACTCGGTGAGCCTCTCGAATACCAGGTTGTAGGACTTGCTAGTCTCGTCATAGGCGTTTATGGCCTGTATGAGCGCGTGCTCCTCGTTCTGGTACTCGCTCTTTATGCTGGCCCTTACGCTCTTGAGCATGCCCTCTCTTTTGCTCCTGAAATCTCTTTCTTCCAAACAAGCACCGATTCAGATAATCTTTCCATCAGCAGATATTTATAGGTTAATACGGAATACATCATAATAAGGGCTCGGGGTTTTTCATGGCACAAAAGCTTGACGACTCATTCTCAAAACAAGAGGTCAGGCAGCAGGCATACGCCGCGATACAGACCTACGTATCTGGCGCAAAGGAGGCGCTGAAGATCGGCGACAGGCAGGATGCCGCGAATTTCATGACGGCCGCATCCAATTTCGCATTCAGGGCAGGGCTAGGGAAGGAGCTCTCAAAGGTGTACTCGACCCTTGGTTGTTACATAAGGCTCGAGCATGCCGGGATTCTGGAAAGCGCAGGCAGCCGCAGTGAGGCAGCGCCTGTCGCAGCACAGTGCGCCCGGGCAGCAAAGGATTCTCGCATATGGGACGTTGAGAGGGTCGCTGCGCTGTCGTCGTACAGGAACTATGTGGGCGCGGCCGAAGACATGCGCAAGCTGATAAAGGGGGAATCCAATCCCGCCGCGAATGTGTACAACCTTGCGAACCTGCTGAAGTCTGCAGCGACAATCGCAAAGGAGCACGGACTCCGCGAACGAATGGTGGATGAGCCTATGGCGATAGCATTCAAGCTTCTTGTAAACTCTACTTACGAGCTGGATGCGATACGCATGGTGATGGAGCTAAGGCCGGCAGAATCCGCGCTCATAAGGGAAGCGGAGAAGATTATGCTGGAGAGGAGCAGGAAGTTCCTCAGGCAGGACGAGCGCAGGCTGGTAACCGCGCTCCAGTTCGAGAGGGACGGGTTTCCCGACTGGGCGGCAACCAACATGGCGGTATTCTCCAAGGAGGTCGCCGCACCGACACTGAAAGCCGGATACGCGAAGAGGGCCGCAGAGATATTCGCCGCCGATGCGGATGCTTACAGGGCCAGGGGACTGATCCACTCCGACGTTTATGCCTCCCTGTACACGATGGCATCCGAGATGCTTTCCGAGATGACTGATAAGGGCTCACAGCAGCGGGCAAGGGAGCTGAAGCAGCTTTCGACCATCTCGATTGCCGAGCATGATGCCATAAGCCAGCAGAAGCAGGTGCCCAAATATGCGACCACGCGCAGGCAGTTTCTCCTGCGCATAGAGCAGCTGGCCCCAAAGACCTCCGAGACCGGAGAGGTGGCCGTAATAGCCGGGCCCAACGGAATTTTCAGGAGCTAAAAATTTAAAATGTGTTTGAATGGCATCATTGGAGAAGCAGGGCACCGAGGCGCTTATCAACCTCTCGACGAGGAGGGGCATAGTCATACCCGCGTTCGGCCCGTATGGCGAGCTAGGGGGGTTCTACGATTACGGACCGATAGGTCTCAGGATAAGGCACAACATCGAGCAATCATGGAGAGCCAACTTCATAGAAGACATGGGCAACGTTGAGATAGACACGACAATCATAGGCCCCGAGATAGTCTTCCAGGCGAGCGGCCACCTCGGTAACTTCACCGACCCAATCACCGTATGCAGCAAGTGCAAGACGAGCTTCAGGGTTGACAAGCTGCTGGAGGAGCTGTTCCTCAAGAAGGGCGACAAGGCATCAGCGGAGAAGGCGAAGATAAGCAAGCTTCCCGAGCTTGAGCAGATGCTGGAGGACAACAGTGCAAAGTGCGAGAAGTGCGGCACCCCGCTGCACAAGGCATCCACATTCAACTTGATGCTGGGCACCAGCGTGGGCCCGATGGGCGGCACCCAGGGATACCTGAGGCCGGAGACAGCGCAGGGAATATTCATAGACTTCAAGAACATCTTCAGGACTCTGGCGCTCAAGCTGCCGATAGGCATAGGGCAGGTTGGCAAGGCGTTCAGGAACGAGATATCCCCGAGGAGGATGCTGATAAGGATGAGGGAGTTCTCCCAGATGGAGCTCGAGTTCTTCTTCGACCCCGAGGAGAAGGAGCTGAAGATAAACAACGAGATGGTGGACGACAAGTTCCTCAAGGAGAAGGTCAACTTCGTAACCCGAGAGATGCAGGCGGAGAACTCGGGCAAGGAGTTCGTGCAGATAACCCTTGAGGAGGGATTGAGCAAGGGCTACATACCCAACAAGCTCTTCGCGTACCTGATGTTCAGGGCCAAGCAGTACATGATCGGCATCGGCTTTGACGAGGGCGTGTTCAGGTTCAGGCAGCAGCTCGAGCACGAGCTTCCCCACTACTCTAAGGGCAACATAGACCTTGAAGCAAGGCACGATGCGGGCTTCGAGGAGCTGATCGGCATAGCCTACAGGACCGACTTCGACCTGAGGAACCACGAGAAGTTCTCCAAGAGCGACATGAGCATAGTCAACGGAGAGAAGAAGCTGGTGCCGCACGTTGTTGAGATAAGTTTCGGCCTTGACAGGATATTCTGGGTACTCCTCTCAAACTCGGTGCACAAGGACGAGAAGAGGGAGTGGAGCCTGCTTCTGCTGAACAAGTACACGGCGCCTTACGATTACGCGGTGTATCCGATGCAGAAGGACGAGAAGCTGGTCGAGAAGGCACTTGAGATAAGCAAGGAGCTCAAGGAGCGCGGCGTATCTACATTCTTCAACATATCGAGCAGCATAGGCAAGAGCTACGCAAAGTCCGACGAGACCGGCATACCATTCGCGATAACTGTTGACTACACAACGCTGGAGGACGGAACCGTCACTGTCAGGGACGCGAAGACCGCGGAGCAGGTCAGGAAGAAGCCAAGCGAGATAAGATGAGTCTCTACAAGTACACCCCCTCGGGTGTGCAGGCACGGCTTTTCGATTTGAGGCACACGCTGGAGAGCGCCCAGCCGCTCACCTTCTTCTCAGATTACAACGAGAGAAAGGGCACTCTGCGCTACGCATCCGGAAGGCAGATAATAGACACCAGGTTCAGCCTGAGCAACGGCGTGGGCAAGTTCACTTTGACCGGGAAAAATATCCCGTCAAAGAAAAAGGAGCTGGTGCGCAGGTTCGGGCTCGACTACGACATGGATCGCATGTACGCCGACATACAGACCGACGCGTTCATGAAAGAGGCGGTGAAGAGTTACATGGGGATGAGGATAACTCTCAACGACCCGTGGGAGACCACCTTGTGCTATATAGTGTCCCAGTACAACAACGTGAAGAAGATCAGGGGCACTGTGCTGAAGATCATAGATAAGTTCGGCACAGATATCACGGACGGAGATAACAAGGCGAAGGCGTTTCCAACAAGCGAGGAACTGGCGGCCGCCACGGAGAAGGATTTCAAGGAGTGCGGAGCGGGATTCAGGGCAAAGTACCTCAAGTCCGCCGCCGAGTTCTGCACCAATAACCTGAATCTTTATAAGCTTCAGAAGAAAGGCTATGATGAACTGAAGGAGTCGCTGATGGAAATAGACGGCGTCGGCGACAAGGTTGCGGACTGCATCGCCCTGCTTGGCTATGGAAACCTTGAGGCGTTTCCAATAGACGTCTGGGTGAAGAGGACGCTGGAGAACGTTTACTTCAATGGAAAGGCGAAGAAGATTAAGGATCTGCACAAATTCGCGGAGGAGAGGTGGCACAGGGAATACCTGGGCTACGCCCAACAGTACCTCTTCTGGGGCGGCAGACAGATGGGAACAAAAGTGAGACTATGAACAATCTGGAAAACGACATTAGCAAGATATCTAGCTACCTTACTGACAAGCAGAAGCGATTCGACAACATAATGGATGCATCTCGCGAGATGATAAGAGAGGCAGGGCAGATAATCACGCTTCTACACAACGGCAGGGCGGCTGAGGCGGGCAAAAGGCTGGCACAGCTTAAGAAAACAGTTTCTTCCACCAGAAAGATAGACAACAGTTTCAGGTACCACACAATGCAGGCTTATCAGGAATACGTGGAAGCCGCATGCTTCTTCTCGATAAAGACAGAAGGCAGCATTCCCAAGCTCTCGGATATCGGCGTGGACAACGAGGCCTACATACTCGGACTGATGGACACTGTGGGAGAGCTGAAGAGGGAAGTGTTCGAGGCTCTCAATGGCGACGACACAAAGGCGGCGAACAAGTACTTCGAGTTCATGAAACTGATATACGACTCCACAAGGAGCGTAAGGTTCGCCGAGGTCGCACTGAACGGGTTCAGAAAGAAGCAGGATGTGGCAAGAATACAGATAGAGAGCGCGGGAAGCGAGATACTCTCATTCAAGAAGAGGCGCTGATTACTTTAGTGTTTCTGCCTCTGCTTTGCTTCAGCATTCAGATTCCGTAGTCGCCTATCTGGTGTAGCTTATTCAGTAGGGCTTTCCCAATTTTCTTTTCTATATCGACATCCAGCGTCTTGACCACGTACAAGGCGATGCCGTCCCCTCCAGCATCGAGCAACTGCTTGACGCCTATTGATTTGCTCTGGGCCTTAACCATGCTGCTGTAGTCCCCTTTCTTTACGAGCTCAAGCATCTCCCTGTAGCCCTCCCTTCCCTTTTTGGACAGTTCCTTCATCTCCTTAGGGGTAAATTCAATCTGTTGAGTCCTCAATTCCATGTGCATTGTTCCCATGTCTTCACAACTAACTGAAGTGTTCGGGGTTATATATAAGGTTTTCGTCCCAAGCCCCGAACGGTATTTAAACATATGCCGACAGAATCAGGGCTTTGCCACTACGGTCTTTGTATCCCATACATTGAACAGCGACCACCTGCCGCAGAGGGGGCATCTCATGTACCTCCACTTGCCCAGCCTTACTGCGTTGAATGAGATTCCTGGCACCCAGTTGTAATCAAACTGCTGGGAGCACTTTTGGCATGTGAGCCTTGTTACGTACTTTGGCCCAAATCTGTAATATAGCAAGAGCGCGACAATAACTACGGCCACTATCGCAACAGGCAGTATCGCAAATGGCGGTAGCGGCATCTAATTCCCATTGACCGCTTTTATCGCATCCTCCAGTATGTCAAGTCCCTTAGCCAGTGACTCGTTGCTCACCGTAAGCGGAGGAATTATCCTTATCGACGATTCGCCTGCCGGAAGCAGGAGCAAGCCGTTGTCGAAGGCATTGATTATCGCCTTGTCCCTCTGCCTTATCGCGGGGGACTTAGTCCTTCTGTCGTTCACCAGCTCTATTGCAAGCATCATTCCCAGCCCCCTGGCGTCCCCGATTATCTCGTATCGCTCCTTCATCTGGTTGAGCCTTTTCATTATCAGCCTGCCCTTGTCCGCAACCTGCTTCTCTATGCTTGCCTTGTTCCGCTCAAGGTACTGCAGCGAAGCGTAGCCAGCCGCAACGGATGCAAGATTTCCGCCGAAAGTGTTCGCGTGCGATCCGGCAGGTATGTCCCCCAAGCTGCTCTTCGTGACAGTGACACCCATCGGCAGACCCCCGCCAACGGCCTTTGCCATCGTGTAGATGTCCGCCTTGATTCCGAAGTTGTCCATCGCCAGGAACTTGCCCGTGCGCATGTATCCTGCCTGTACCTCGTCTGAGACTAGAAGTATCCCGTTATCATCGGCTACCCGTCGCAGCTCCTTCATGAACATTTTTGATGGCACTATGTAGCCGCCCTCGCCCTGTATAGGCTCAACGAATATCGCGGCTATCTCCTTTCCGGATACCTCCTTGCCTATGATGTTGCGCTCTATGAAGTCGATTTGCTCCATCCCGCACTCCTCAGTAGAGTGGCCCATCTTGCATCTATACGCGTATGGGTATGGTGCGTGTAGCGCTCCTGGAAACGGTCCGAAGTGCTCCCTGTGCACAGCCCTTGATGCGGTAAGCGAAAGCGAGCCCATCGTGCGCCCGTGGAATGAGTTGTAAAATGCAAGTACGTACTGCCTCTTGGTGAACAGCTTGGCGAATTTTATCGCGGCCTCGTTCGCTTCGGTCCCAGAGTTAGAGAGGAACATTTTTCCGAACCCGGCAGGGAAGAAGCTCAGCAACTTCTCCGCGAACAGGACGGGGAGCTCCGCCCTGTAGTCGGTGAACGCAGCGTGCATCAGCCTGTCCACCTGCGCCTTTACTGCAGTGCGTATCTCCTTGTTACCGTTAACTCCGAAGTTGTAGACCGATATGAAGCTCGAGAAATCTATGAACTTGTTTCCGGAGACGTCGTAGACGAAGTCGCCGTCGCCGTGGTCTGCGATGAACTGGTTGTCGCCCCTCGTCGTGGTGAGGAAGACCTTCCTGTCCCTCGCCATTATGTCCCTTGCCTTTTTGTCGAGCTTTATCATGCGATCCCCTTCCTGTACCTCGAGTAATTTATCAGCGCTGCAAGCGAGCCTGCTGCATCGTCAGGCGATTCGTAGACCGGCATTCCCGCGTTCTCCATCATCTGCCTGTGCGCATGCGTGTAGCTGCCTCCTACGCTCAGTCCCACCATCGGCTTCTTCATCTTCGCCGCGAAGCTCACGAGGCTTGATGCAAGCCTTGAGTCCGCTCCCGGTGTTTGGAACAAGACTATCGCCAATATCGCGTCAACGTTTGGGTCGTCACCCACCACGCTGAGCGCATCCGTGTATCTCTTGTCATCCGCGTCTCCCACAAGGTCCATCGGCATCCTTATGTTGACCGTCTCCGGCATCAGCTTCCTTAGCCTGTCCTCCGAATCCTTTGTAAGTGTGGCAAGCTCCAACCCGTTGTTGTAAAGAGCGTCGGTGGCAAGTACTCCTATTCCACCGCCGTTTGTGAGTATTGCAATCTTCTTTCCGGTCGCGAGCGGCTGAGTGTCGAATATCTTGGCGTAGTTTATCAGGTCCTTGAGGTCCTTCGCTATCGTGAAGCCGAACTGCCTGAACACCGCCTCATACGCCTGGCTGCTGCCAGCAAGCGAGGCCGTGTGGGAGTGCGCAGCCCCCGCACCAGCGGCAGTGACTCCTCCCTTGCTTATCACAACGGGCTTTATCTTGGTGACCTTCTTCGCCACCTCTATGAACTCCTTGCCCCTCTTGACTCCCTCTATGTAATAAACGATTACCTTGGTGTCCTTGTCATTGCCGAGATAGTTGAGTATGTCCACCTCGTCCACATCCGCCGCGTTTCCATAAGAGAGAAACCTGGCGATGCCGAATCCCTCGCTGCCTATCATGTCGAGCACGGCGCTGCCTACCGCGCCGCTCTGTGCAGCGAAGCTGACACCTCCAATCTTCGGCCTGTCTATCTTGTACGTTGGCAGAAAGAGCGTGTCTATCCTTGACCTCGGATCCATGACGCCGAGGCAGTTAGGCCCAATCGTGGGCATTGAGTACTTTCTCGCGATGGCGACAAGCTGGTCCTGCAGTTGGGCGTTGCCAACCTCGAGGAATCCACCGCTCACAACCACCAGCCCCTTCACGCCAGCCTTTCCGCACTCCTCCATCACCTGCGGCACTGCCATTGCCGGCACCGCGATCACGCCGACATCTATCGGCTTCTTGATGTCAAGCACGCTTGCATAAGCCTTGAGCCCGAGTATCGTCCCCTCGTTCTTTATGTTGACCGGATATATTTTCCCGGAGTAGCCGGCATCGATATAGTTCTGGAGAATGACGTGGCCCACCTTGTCGGGATTGCTGGACGCGCCTATTATCGCCACCGACTTGGGCGCCATTATGTGGCTAAGGTCCTTGTAATCGTTGTTCTTCATGCTCTCAGCCCATTACCCTCAGGTCAACCGCATCGTAAGTCCCATCGTGCAGTATGAGCGGGTTCAGGTCGAACTCGGTTATCTCATTCTCCGCGAACATCTTTGCCGCCGACATGAGCAGCGTCTTAAGCATAAGCTCGCTCTTCCGGTCAGGCGCTATTATGTTTTTCGACTTCATCTGGTCCAACATGGACTGGGCATCAAACTCCTTTATCGGGCATACGCGCAGCGCAAAGTCCTTGAACGTCTCGACATAAATGCCTCCCAGCCCGATGAGTATCATCTTTCCGAACTGCTGGTCGGTGTTGCCGCCTACTATGATTTCTATTCCGCCCCTGATCATCCGCTGCGCAAGCACCTTGTAGGGTTTGAACTGCGCGGCTCTCTTGTCGAGCTCCTTGTAAGCCGCGCTTATCTCGTCCCTTGTGGACAGGTTCAGCATAATCAGTCCGCTCTTCGACTTGTGCAGTGCCTTCGCTGAGATTGCCTTCAGCGCTATCGGTCCTCCCGCCGCGAATCTCACTGCCTCATCAGCGCTCTTCACATACGCGCTCTCAACGCTGCGTATGCTGTATCGCTTCACGAGTGCGTGAGCCTTATCGTAGTCCCAGAGCTCGTCCATCTCAATACCCCCGGCCTTGCGGTCAGAGTCTTCCCATCATGAACATCCAGACGGCCACCACGACGATTATGACGACTATCGTAGCGACTCCCATGATAAGCATCCTGTTCCCCATCATCGGGGCCGGAACTGGTGGAACTGTTGCAGCCGGTTCAGTGGCAGGAGGCTGTGCCGCCTGCGCGTCAGGTGCGGGCTGCACCGGCACTGTCTGCGGGGCACCGGGCACCGGAGGCGCAACGGGCATTCCGTTCTGCACCTGCAGGAATCCCTTCTCCGTCAGCGTTATGTCGATGCTTCCGTTCCTGAACTCGTATGATAAGTACTGCTGCTCTGCCAGCTTGTAGAGGTGCATGGCCAGATCCCTTGACGTCACGTTGACCGCTCCCGTTATGTCCGTCAGGCTCCTCTTGCCCTTGGCAAGCTCCGATATCACGGCAAAGTCAAGGTGGTCGAACTCGCCCTTCGCCTTGTCGTTCGCCTCCACCACTGTTGTCTTTCCGAGATCCGTAATCGTGAGCGCGCTCTGCCCCGGGAACGTTGTCGTGAAGTCAACCAGGCCCTTCTGCTTTAGGCCGCCAAGGATGTTGGATGCGTCGAAAAACGAGGAGTTTATCAGGCTGCCGAACTTCTCCACAACTGTGTCTGTCTTGACCCTTGACAGGGCTATCAGGTCGATAAAATTAATATCAGAAGCCATTACGTCACCGCTATCGTATAAAGAAAGGAATATATTTATAGCCTACGATAGTGTAAACAGACCAGTAGGTACAACAAGTTGATTTTTT
>DATLRT010000006.1:0-27459 GCA_035534575.1 Candidatus Acidiferrales bacterium | reverse complement strand
CTCTCGAAGGTGCTAGACCACAGGATCTTAAGTCCTGCGCATTTTTCCGTGGCTTGACCTTGCCAGACCAGACTCTGCAACCCCTGCTTAAGCGTACATCGACGGCCCCTCGTCTATGGCCTTCTTGTATGATTCGTGTGTTTCAGCGTGGCGCTTCATCAGCTCCTTAAGCTTCTCCTCCATCTCCTTGGCCTCCTTCGTAAGCTCCTCGGTGTCTATTCCGAGCCCCAACAGGCTGTTTAGGGCTTCTATGGCCACCTTCGCGTACTTGGGATTTGCCATGTTCTGGTCCAGGGGCACCATTATGCTCGTGTCCGGGAAGCCGTCAAGGGCGGACTTCTTGAGCAGCAGCGCCGTTATCCCGGTTACCACGCCCTCTTTGATGGGCTTTAGTCCCACCTTCTGCGCAGCCTTCAGCTCCCCGTCCCTCGACGTCACGGCCATCGGGGCGGTCATCCCTGTGCCCGACTGCACCGGAATCCCGCTTATCGAGAATATGCCGGACATCTTGTTGCTCGTTATGAAGCCGTAGACCGCGTCCGTCATGCCATATACCAGCTCCAGCGGAACCGCGAACTCGGCGAATATCGTGACTATCTTGGACTTCTGGCTGAAATACACCCTTATCGGGGGCGTAGGCTTTGTGTCGTGGATCGAGATGAGAGGTGGGAAGTCCGAGCTCTCGAGGTAGCCAACGTACTCCAGGCCCATCTTGTCGATGATATAGCTTATTGCCATCGGACCCACTAGGCCTATCCCGGGGAAGCCCTCTATGAACGTGTACTTTGAAAAATCAACCTTCTTGAACAGCTTTATCTCTATCATCAAATCAACGCTACGATAGTTATTGCACAAGAAGATTTAAAAATGGTTTATCCATATGCCGCCGAGGGGACTCTGGTTTTGGCGTCAAAAGTTGTCGTCGGAGATAATTTTCCCTTCTGACGGCAACTCGACGATAGATATTTAAGGATATCTAGCGTGTATAATTTGGTGAGATAATGGCAGAAAAGATCGGAAGTGAAAAGTTGTCCAGAGAGGACGGCTACCTATATTACTTAGGTAAGGACGGCTACGTCTGGAGGACGCCAATGAAGACGAACACAAGGGGCAGGAAGGCAAAGGTCGGCTCTGAAAAGGTAAAGAGAGAGACGGGATTCCTCTACTTCATTGACAAGAACGGATACGTGGCTAGGGCCAAGATGAACAGGAAGGGAAGGAGATAATTCTCCTCCCTTATTTTTTCTTTTTCTTCTTTTATCATATTTTGAAGCTTACTTTCGAGTTCTTTCCGACTTTGTTTCTGGACAAAAATCCGCTCGGTAGCTCTATGATGTACTTGGAGGGGCTTCCTGGATAATAAGTGGTGAAGTCGAAGAAACCGTTGGCGGGCTTGGTGCCGCTCTTCATACCAGTAATCCTCTTCTTCTCATCAAGCCACACGATGTCTATTGGGAACTTCATGTTGCGCATCCATATTCCCTGGCGGGAGCTGTAATCGAACGCGAAGAGCATACATCCGCCGCTTGGAAGGCCATCCCTGAACATCAGGCCTATCATCTTCTTCACGAATGTGTCGGCTACCAGAGCGTCGAGCGTACGCTTTCCTATTGTCACCCTAGTCTTCGAGTATTTTTGCCTATGATAAAGAAACTGCAATAGCAACGAATCACTTTGTTATGCTGACGCTTTGCTCCCTCATGAACTGTTGTAGGTAGTGCTTGCTTCCCGTGCCTTTGCCCGTCAGCCCGCTGTCCTTCCAGCCCACGAATGTGTGGACGCCAACAATCGCTCCGGTGGTCGCGCTAATCTCCCTGTTTATGTAAACCACTCCGGACTGTATGCCGTTCGAGAACTCCTTGATCTCTTTCTTGCTGTCTGTGTACAGACCTGCAGTGAGACCGTACTGGACATCGTTTGCCATGGCCAGGGCTTCGTCGAAGTGCTTGTATCCCTCGATGGAGAGTATGGGTACGAACAGCTCCCTGTGCACAAGGTCGTTATCGTGCCTTACCTCAATTATGGCGGGCTCGACATAGTAACCCTTCAGTCCGGCGCTCACCTGGTTGCCGCCATAGAGCACCCTTCCGCCGGCCCTTGCCTTCGCTATCGCATCGGTGTATGTGTCGAACGCATTCTTGCTTATCAGCGGCCCGAGGTAAATATCCTTCTTGATGGGGTTGCCGATCTTGAACGTCCTTATCTTGTCTATCAGCTTGCTGACGAACATCTCCTTTATCGACTCGTGGACGTAAACCCGTGACAGCGCGCTGCACTTCTGGCCCGCAAAGCCGAATGCTGCGCTTGCTATGCCAGTGACCGCCTTGTCGATGTCGCACTTCTTGCCCAGAATTACGGGGTTCTTGCCGCCCATCTCCATTACGAAGACTTTCTTCTTCCCCTGAGAGAAGTTCTTCGCCATCATCCCGAACCCAGTCGCCTTTGAGCCCGTAAACACTATGCCAGAGACCACGTCGTTAGTGGCCAACTCATCGCCAACGGTTGACCCAGGTCCGGTGAGATAGTTGAATACCCCATCAGGAAGGCCGCCCTGCTTGAAGAGCTCGTATATCTTTAGGCCTGTAAGCATTGTTGGGTTGTCAGTCGATGAGGGCTTGAACACGACGGTGTTACCAGTTATGAGAGCCCCTACGCTCATGCCAACAGATATGGAGATGGGGAAATTGAACGGCGCAATCACACCGAAAACACCATAGGGCCTCATCCTTATCGTGACATCCTCACCCCCAGATGGAGCACCCTGGAATCCAGCAGAGACCTTTTCGCCGCTAGATGCCAACTTTGTCTTTCTGAGGTATCCCTTGTTTATCAGAAGCTCGTTGGAGTAGTAGCGCATGAAGTCTATAGCCTCGTCGACCTCGCCTATGGACTCGTATCTTGATTTCCCGTTCTCGTAGCTCAGTATTGCGGCAAGGTTGAACTTTTCCTTTGAGAATATGTCTGCAATTGCGCTGAATATCGCAGCCCTCTCCTTGTAATCGGTCTCGCTCCAGACCTTGAATGCCTCTGATGCGGCTGCTATTGCGTTTTTTGCATCGCCTGCACTGCCTTTTTGGAAGTTGCCGATTGTGATATCTGAGCTTATAGGCGACGTCTCACTTAGCGTCTCGGCGGAGTATACCTGTTTGCCGGCAATGTACATCGGGTACCTACCGCCAAACTCTGCCTTTGCAGCCTCGGCTGCCTGGTCGAATAGCCTGTCGAACTCCACCTCCTTTCCAGATGACAGAAATTTCTGATAAGTAGACTCATTTTCAAAGCTGTGCGGCAATTAACCACCCAATATTGAGAGACTGTTGAAGTTTATAATGTTTGCGCAGAGCAAAAGAGGGACAGTAGCCTTTTATCCCTAGCTGTAAAATTACTTGTGATACTATGGCTGGGCCGACATTAGTTGAGGTTGCATTCACAGGAAAGATGGCTGATGATACGGTGAGGCAAATGGGAAAGCTGTTTGCCGCAGATAACAAGGGCATGAGCATAAGGGAGCTGCAGGACAAGCTGAGGACAACCGAATCCAGCATAACGCACGCGATTACAAGATTATTCTATGATATGGAGATTATGGGAAGCAAGATGGATTATGAAAATCCCATAATGGTTGGCGATAAGACCCGCATAGAGGCAAAATACAACATAAAACCCGAGTACATAAATGAGGTAAAGACGCTGTTTTTAAGGAAGGATGTTGCCGCAACGGTGTAGCCACGCAACTTTTGTAAGAAGCTGTCATATTTTCAGCGATAGGCTTAAATACTCCGAGAAGGCCAACGATTATAACACGGTTATAATTAGGTGCATCAATGCAAAATCAGGTTGAAGTCACTTCGGGAGAGGAGGTCGTAGTAAAGGATAACGAGTACCAGGCTAGGTACGGCTTCAACGACAATTTTGAGTACAACTTCAAGTCAAGGAAGGGGCTTGACGAGGAGATAGTCAGAGAGATATCGCGGATGAAGGGCGAGCCGGAGTGGATGCTGGAGAAGAGGCTGGCAGCTTACAAGATATTCAAGAGCAAGCCGATACCGCAGTGGGGAGGCAACCTCAACGAGATAGACTATGATGACATTTACTACTACCTTAAGCCGACGGACAGGAAGGGCAGCAACTGGGACGACGTGCCGAAGGAGATAAAGGACACGTTCGACAAGCTCGGAATACCAGAGGCGGAGAGAAAGTTCTTTGCGGGTGCAGAGGCGCAGTACGACTCAGAGGTCGTCTATTCCCACATTAGGGAGGACCTGGCGAAGGAGGGCGTTGTATTCATCAGCACTGACGAGGCTGTGAAGAAGTACCCCGAGCTCATGAAGAAGTACTTTGGCACGGTCATACCATCAAGCGACAACAAGTTCGCCGCGCTTAACACGGCGGTGTGGTCCGGCGGCTCGTTCATTTATGTGCCCAAGGGGGTGAAGGTTAAGCTTCCGCTGCAGGCTTACTTCAGGATCAACTCCGAGAAGGCGGGACAGTTCGAGAGGACTCTTATAATCGCGGACGAGGGAGCCGATATAACTTATGTTGAGGGATGCACTGCCCCGATATACATGAGCGCATCACTGCATTCCGCAGTAGTGGAGCTTGTGGCGCACAAGAATGCACACATAAGGTATGTGACTATACAGAACTGGTCAAAGAACGTTTACAACCTTGTGACTCAGAGGGCGTTCGCGTACGAGAACGCGCGCGTCGAATGGATTGACGGGAACATAGGCAGCAAGTTGAACATGAAGTACCCTAGCATCTTCCTCAAGGAGAGAGGCGCGCATGGTGAGGTCATGTCGATTGCGGTTGCCGGAGAGGGTCAGGTCCAGGACTCTGGCGGAAAGATATACCACCTTGCTCCAGACACCACTTCACAGATAATATCAAAGAGCGTCAGCTCAGGAAACGGGGTTACCACTTACAGGGGCTTGCTGCACATAGGCGCCAATGCCACCAATGTCAAGTCCACAGTAAGGTGTGACGCGCTTCTGCTTGACGAGGAGTCAAAGACCAACACCTTCCCGTATATGGAGGTGAACCGGGATGACGCGAGCATAACTCACGAGGCCAGCACGGGCAAGGTGGGCGAGGAGCAGTTGTTCTACTTGATGTCAAGGGGCCTCACTGAGGAGGAGGCGCTTACTACGATAGTGCTCGGATTCCTTGAGCCGCTCTCCAAGGCGCTGCCTATGGAGTACTCCATTGAGCTCAAGAGACTGATAAAGCTGGACATGTCCAACTCGGTCGGATAAAGCACGTGATTATTTTGAGCAGCTCTGACGAATTCCTAAACGATGCCGCGAGGCAGTACGATGCCCTGCCGCAGGAGACTAGCCAAATCTACAAGAAACACTTCATAAGCATACCGTTCGAGCTGAAGAACTATCTGGACGCCAAGGGCGGGGCGCAGGATGAGAAGGCCTTTATAAGCGATACCATAAACGGGAGCCTGAAGGACATCAACATGAAGTTCGACTTGGTGCTGGGCAGTGAGACTATGGAGAACTCAAATGCCAAGTACGTGTCTATCATTACTCCGGGCGATATCGATGCCGGTGAGAGGATGCACCAGAACGACGACAAGTTTGCCGCCTTCATGAATGCCAATTCAAAGAACGTGGTAAAGATAACCGTGCCGGCAGGGGATGCCGCAAAGCTCAACTTGCTGCTGGTCAACTCCAACTCGCCGCTCAACGTACAGGTGTTTGTGGAGCTGGGTGACAACTCGTCCCTTGAGCTGTTTGAACTCTGCGTTTCCAATGCTGGATTAACCTCTTCGCTGGGGCTGATGCACGAGATAAGGCAGGATAGGGACGCCACAGCAGAGATAAACACGGTGCACAACGAGAACGACAAGACAGTTGTGCTCGCGTTCGCCAAGAACTCAATGGGGCAGAACTCGCACCTGAGGTTCAACACGCTTTACAACGGAGGAACTCATTCTCGTGCGAGGAACAGCTTCAGGGCTGAGTCGAAGGACAGCAAGGTTGAGGTCAACGAGGTCGTCTTCGGCGCAAAGGAGCAGAAGTTCGACATAAACACTTATGTGATAAACCAGGGCAAGGAGAGCCATGCCAGCCTCGAGTCCAAGGCAGCGCTGATGGACACTTCGTTCTGCATGCTCAAGGGCTACGCAAAGGTGGAGAAGGGTGCAAGCAAGTCAAGGTCATACGTACACGAGAGGGGAATACTGATGGACAAGGGCGCGAAGGTCGATGGTCTTCCGGACATGTCGGTTGACGAGAACGACGTGAAGGCTACGCACTCGTCCGCAACATCGCCCGTGGACACCGAGGCAGTCTTCTACATGATGTCCAAGGGGATAACCGAGAAGTGGGTGAAGAAGCTGCTGATAAACGGCTTCTTCGCTGAGAGCATGGCAAAGATGGGCAGCAGCTCGATGAAGGAGATATCGATGTCGCTGATAAACTCGAAGCTTGAGACCAAGTCCTACGGCCAGATGCCGCAGATCGGGATAAAGGACATGTGGGTCATTGCGTCGGACGTCGGAAAGGACGGAATATTCAAGGGCCACTACAAGTACAGGGAGGGATGACATGCTCACCAACTACGAGAAGGTAATGAAGAGGTTCCTACCAACATTCAGGCAGAGCGCAGCAAGCGTAATGGTGCGCGAGTACGGGCTAAAGCAGCAAAAGGTCGCGGAGATGCTAGGAACCACCCAGGCGGCGGTAAGCAAGTACCTGAGCCAGGCAAGGAAGGGCCGCGGGATGGAGATCGACAGGGGGCTGATGAGGGAGTTCATAGACATGACCCTGCAGCATAGGGATGTCGACGCACAGAGGGCGATGTGCAAGCTGTGCCAGAGCAACATAAAGTTCGCATGCGCGTTCATGGTTAAGTGATTATATGATTTTGGAGATAAAGGATCTGCACGTCTCTTTGGAGGGCAAGGAGATAATCAAGGGGCTCAACCTCAGCATAAAGGAGGGAGAGGTGCACGTGATAATGGGACCCAACGGCTCGGGCAAGAGCACTCTTGCGAAGACGATAATGGGCCATCCGCAGGCGCACATAATGTCAGGCGACATACTGGTGGACGGGAAGAGCATAAAGGAGCTGAAGACAGACGAGAGGGCAAAGCTCGGCCTGTTCCTCCAGTTCCAGAACCCGATAGAGATAGAGGGCGTGGGCTTCATAAACTTCCTACACGCAGCCAAGCAGTCGATGGGGGACGACAGCCCGACAAAGGAGTTCATGAAGGGCATAAGGGAAAATGTTGCCTCGCTCAAGATGGGCGACAACTTCATAGGCAGGTCGCTAAACCAGGGATTCTCAGGGGGAGAGAAGAAGAAGGCGGAGATACTGCAGATGGCGGTGCTGAAGCCTAAGATGTCCATACTTGACGAGCCGGACTCGGGGCTTGACATAGACGCGATAAAGGTGGTGTCGGAAAACATCAACAAGTTCCTTGAGGGAGGTAAGGAGAGGAGCCTACTGATAATAACGCACTACAGCCGTATACTCTCTTTCATAAAGCCCCAGTTCGTCCACGTGATGGTTGACGGAAAAGTGGTAGCGGAGGGCAAGGAGGAACTGATAGAGAAGCTCGAGAAGGAGGGATACGATTCTTATATCAAGGAATGATAGGGATGCCGGGCGATTTCGACGTTGAGAGGATAAGGAAAGACTTCCCGATACTCGGAACCTCGATGAATGGCAAACCGCTAGTCTATCTCGACAGCGCGGCCACATCGCAGAAGCCCATCCAGGTAATAGACGCGATAAGCAACTACTACAAGCAGTACAACGCCAACATCCACAGGGGCATCTACCAGATATCGGAGCGGGCGACAAGCGAGTACATAGAGTCGAAGGAGAAGCTCGCCAAGTTCATAAACGCCGGAGAGATGGCTGAGATAGTCTACACCAGAAACGCAACGGAGTCGATAAACGTTGTTGCGCTCACTTGGGGCAACGAGAACGTTGGCAAGGGAGACCACATACTCATATCGGATATGGAGCACCACAGCAACATAGTGCCGTGGATGCTGCTTGCTGAGAGGAAGGGCGCGACTCTGGACTACATAAAGCTCAATAGGCAGAACGCAGAGTTGGATGATGAGAGCCTGAAGGAACAACTAGCTAAGAGGCCGAAGATTGTGGCGGTAACGCACGCCTCCAATGTTCTGGGCACGATAAACGATGTCAAGCGAATCACGAGGATGGCTCACGAGGCGGGCGCCACAGTACTGGTTGACGGTGCGCAATCCGTACCCCATATGAAGGTCGACGTAAGGGACATAGACTGTGACTTTTTTGCACTATCGGCCCACAAGATGCTCGGACCCACGGGCATAGGCGCACTTTACGGTAAGAGAGGGATACTAGAAAAGATGGAGCCACTGCTCTCCGGAGGTGACATGATTAGAAGCGTAAAGCACCATGAGCACGAATGGAATGACCTACCATGGAAGTTTGAGGCTGGAACATCAGACATTGCAGGTGGCATAGGATTCGCCGCTGCGATAGACTACCTGAGCGCCATCGGGATGGACAATGTTAGGAACCACGAAAAGAATATAACAAAGTATGCGATAGAGCGTTTGAGCGATGTGGAAGGCGTTAGGATTTTCGGATTGGGGCAGGATGGAATAGAGAGAAGGTGCGGTGTTGTGTCATTCAAGTTGAACGGTGTGCATCCGCACGACGTGGCACAGATATTCGACGGTGAGGGGATAGCGATAAGGGCAGGCCACCACTGTGCGATGCCGCTTGTCACGGAGACGCTGGGGGAGGGTGCCCTCTCCAGATTGAGCTTTTACATTTACAACAAGGAGTCGGAGGTCGACATGGCGATAGATGCCATAGAGACGGTGAAGAAGACATTTAGGGTGTGAGAATGGCAATAGACCTTTACGCGGAAGAGATAATATCGCACTACGAGCATCCGCACAACAAGGGCAAGATGGAGAATGCGAGCGTGAGCCTGCACCGTGACAATCCGACCTGTGGTGACGAGATGACCATATATCTGAACGTGGGTGCAGATGGTAAGGTGACTGATGTTAAGTTTGAGGGAACCGGGTGCGCGATAAGCATGGCATCCGCCAGTATGATGACTGATTTTGTCAAGGGAAAGAGCCTTGCTGATGTTGAGAAGCTGGGGGTGAAGGAGTTGATAGAGCTGCTCGGCATAGACCCGGGACCGGCAAGACTGAAGTGTGCGACTCTGTCACTCAGGGCGGTGAAGGAGGCCACGTTCATATACGAGCACAAGGAGATGGACAGTTCTACAAAGAGTCTTTGATTACTTAAGCACGACTTCTACTCTCTTTTTCTTGGCGCCCTTGCTCTCGAATCCTGAGAGTTCGATTTTCCCAACCTCCTTCGTGTTGCGGACGTGCGTCCCCGCATCAATCTGCATGTCGAAGCCCACTATGTCGAGAACCTGAACGGAGGTCAGCCTCTTGACCAGTTCCCTTCCGGGTTCAGTTCGTATCAGATCGGGGTTCGCCAGCGCCTCGGCTTGGGATATTATCTTCATTACGATCTCATGGCCCTCGTCGATAATGACTTGTGAGTCCTTTATTATCTCGGCCACCATCTCGCGGGTCAGGCCGTCTAGCTCGATGTCCATCCTGAGCCTGTCGGTGTAGATCTGGTTGCCGGTTATCGCGCCTTTGTAGTTCTTTTCCATTACGCCGTCAATGACGTGTAGCGCCGTGTGGTGGCGCATATGTGCGTAACGCCTATCCCAGTCTATCGCGCACCTTACCTCGTCTCCAGAGGCGAGCTTGCACTCGCCACTTACTATGTGAAGAACATCCTCCCCATTCTTCTTCACATCCATTACAGTGTAGCTGGCGTCGGGGGTGGATATGGTTCCAAGGTCGCATGGTTGACCTCCGCCAGTTGGGTAAAACACGGTCTTATCCAGGATTATCCCGCCTTCGGTTGAGACCACCTTTACGGTAGCCTCCTTCAGGTAGGAATTCTCAAGATACAGTTTTACAGTCATAAAAATCAGCCGACTCTCTTTTCATCACAACTCAGAAATACCTCGGCTCATCACGAATGATGATTGGGGTTTAAGCTATTTATGCCTTCACAGCACGAGGATGTATGAGGCCGCTATCATGACCATGGCGAGCAGTACCCTCTTCACAAGGTTGTCCTCCTTGAAGAATATGCTTCCGAAGAGCACCGTCAGGATTATGAATATTGCGCCCCGCAGCGGGAATGCGATGCTGACTTGGGCCGTGACAAGCGCCCAGAAAAGCAGTATCCTGTAGAGCACCATGGATACGCCGGATGAGAGGAGCGCGAGCGGGTACTGCTTCACCATCTTGCCTATCTCGCTCAGCCCGCCGAACTTGAACTGCATGAATATGACCATGTTCAAGGCGATGAAGCCTTGCGACAGCAAAAGCAGGAGGATGGGGTTTACGCCGAGATTGAGGACGTACTTAATTATCACCCACGAGATGGCCGCTGTGAGCGCGGAGTTTATCAGGAGTCTTATGTAGCTTCCTTTGACCTTGCCCCATATGCTCTTCTTGCCGGTTATGAACATCAGGTAGGTGGCTATGATCAGGATGGCTATGCTTGCGTACTGGAAGGGCTTGAGCTTCTCGTCGAGGAAGAAGAATGCGATAACCGCGATGAAGACGTTGGGAAGCGTGTTCACAGTGGGGGTGGACATTGATATGCTGGAGTGCCTGTACAGCCTTGCGCTAACGAGGAAGTTCCAGGCCGCGAACAGGCTCAAGACGTAGATTACTGCGATTGCGTAGGGGTTGAGATTGGCGAGCGAGATGAAAGGTATGAAGGCGAGCGAGAACAGGAAAGAAATCACGGATACGCTTGCGCTGTACTGTGTCGCATGTTCCTTGTTCAGGGCGTACTTCTCAGTGAGCGTTGAAACTGCCGTGAATATCGCGGCTATTACAGCAAGATAGTACCACTGAATCATTTGTCTCCCTTTATAGCCCCAACCGGATTCGAACCGATGTTCGCGGATCCAAAGTCCGCTGTCCTTGGCCACTAGACGATGGGGCTATGAGTTTCTTTGCGACTGAAGCCTTATAGACCTTTTTCAAATGGACTTCGCGACGTTGGCCACGTGCTTGGCGTGGTTTCCGCACACTATGCAGACCATGCTCTTCGCCTCCGATTGCCTGTCGAACGGCATGTTGGTTATCTTGGCTCCCTCGGCCTTAATCTTCTCCTCGCACTCTTCCGACCCGCACCAGCCCGCCTCGACTATGCCCCTCTTCGTCTCTAGTATCGCCTTCATCTCGTCAAAGCCCTTCGCCTTGTGTATGTTTGCCTTCAGGAACCTCTCTGCCTTTTCATAGAGGTCGGTCTGTATCTGCTGCACAAGCTCCACGATTTTTTCCTCGAGGTCCGCCATCGGCACGCTCGCCTTCTCCGCAGTGTCCCGTCTGACCACGACCACGCTGTTGGCTGCGATATCCCTTTCGCCTATCTCGATCCTCATGGGCACTCCCCTCACTTCCCAGTGGTTGTACTTCCAGCCGGGAGACGTAGAGTCGTCATCGTCCAGATGAACCCTGAATTTCCTTGAAAGCGTGTTCTTCAGCTTGACCGCCTCGGCAACCACCTTCTCCCTGTTCTCGGTCTTGGTTATCGGCACGATCACAATCTGTATTCTTGCCACTAGAGGCGGGATTACCAACCCCTTGTCGTCGCCGTGCGTTGCAATCATGACGCCAACGTTCCTCGTCGAGATGGCGAATGTATTCTGCCATGCGTACTCCTTCTTCTCTTCCTTGTTGAGGAAGGAGATCTCGAACGCCTTCGAGAAGTTCTGTCCGTCGAAGTGGAAGGCGGGCCCCTGCACCGCCTTGCCGTCGGGCATCAGGTGCTCTATGCTGTAGCTCTCCTCGCCCCCGGCAAACTTCTCAGTCTCAGTCTTCCTTCCAACTATCCCTGGCAGAGCCAGGTAATCCCTTAGAATCGTAATGTACATGTCGAGTATGACGTCTCTCTCGGCCCTTGCCTCCTGTTCGGTTGCGAAGACCGTGTGTCCCTCGTGCCAGAAGTGCTCCCTTGTCCTTATGAAAGGCATCGGGTGCTTGAACTCCCATCTGACCACCGAGTTCCACTGGTTGAGCTTCATCGGAAGGTCCCTCCAGGATCTGATCCACTTGGCGTAGCTGTCGTACATTATCGCCTCGGAGGTGGGCCTGACTGCCAGCCTCTCCTCAAGGTCGGTGCTACCAGTCCTTGTGACCCATGCAACCTCAGGCGAAAATCCCCCTATGTGGGCAGCGAACTTCGAAAGAAGTTTTTCAGGTATGAGCATTGGGAACGCGGTGTTGTGCACACCCATCTCCTTGAGCCTCGGATCCACTGCCTTCTGGATGGTTTCCCATACGAAGTAGCTGTCAGGCCTAAGCGCCATTGCGCCAGACACAGATGTGTAATCTGCGAACTCCGCCTTGAGTATGACCTGCGTGTACCACTCGGAGAAGTTCTCCGCCTTCTTTACAGTTATGCCCTTCTTTTCTTCCATCAAATCGCCTGGTCTTCGAATACAGATTTCAATATTAAGGATAGGTGACCAGCTTCTTTAAGCCTTCTGTATGAGTAGTTCAGCCATGAGCCTCCGAAGGGCACGTAGACGGATACGCGGTCTCCATGCTTTGCCATTGCGACTACACACTTGTTCCTTATCCCGTTTAGCATCGCGTACTCCACCTGCCTCTTGTGCGCCTTGTTGAGCTTGTGTGCGCGCTCAAGTATCCCGAGGTCGTGGGTTGCGAGCATGAAGCGCTTGGATGTCCTGAACAGCATCTCCATTATGCGCAGGTAGTTAGCTGTTATCGCCTCCTTGGTCTGGTATGCCACATCGGGGCTCTCTTTGTAAGCTCCCTTGACCAAACGTATCACTGCGCCCTCTTTTGCAAGGCTGAGCGCGTCGGCGTAGCTCCTAGTGAGATATGCCTGTATACATATCCCGGTGTCCCTGCTCTTCATGTCTCCCCTGTACGCTTTTATGACTGTGTCTACCATCCCCTGCGACTCCATGTCGAACCAGACGAACACGCCGTTGCGCTTTGCCAGGGCGACTATCTTGATGTAGTTCTTCATGAATGTCTTGAAACCTATCGAGGCCCCGAGCTGCGTGGGCTTTACGGATATGCTGGCTCTTACGCCGCCCTTGCCGATGCGGTTTATCAGCTGCGAGTAGATTTTTACCGCATCATCTACAGCGCCCCTGTCCTTCAGGTCCTCGCCGAGATAGTTGAATATGGCTGACGCTCCCCTCCTGTTGAATCTCTTTGCTACAGCAATAGCGTCGTCTATCTCAGGCCCTGCTATCCACCTGCCCGCGAACAGCCGCTCGAGTATAGCTATCGGCATCGCTACACCGTGACTCCGTGCTTCCTCAGCTCCCTGGCGACCTGCGTCGCGCTCTTGAACTGTATGGCGGCTATCCCCACCCTCCTCGCGCCCCTCACGTTAGGAATCAGGTCGTCGATAAACACCGCCTCAGATGGCCTCGCATCCATCTTAGAGAGCACGTACCTGTATATCTTTGGATCCGGCTTCCTCATGTGGAGGTAGCAGGAGGCGAATGCCCTCACATTCAGGTGCCCTATGAGAACGCGCTTAAGAACATCGTATCTTGTCTCGCTGACATTGGAGAGAAGGACCACCTTGTATCTCTTGGAGAGTTTGGTTATCAGCGCTCTTGTGCTATTGTCCACCTTGGCCAATCGCTCGTATGCGGAGTCCCACTCAAGACCAGAGTTCTTGATCCCGAATGCGGCTGACATATGGTCTTCCAACTCCTTGAGCCTCAGCTCTCCGAGCTCCATCTTGTCAATAAGAGGAAAGAGCGTCCTGGCGAACTCGTAGATGGGGAATTTGTGCTTCTTGGCTATGTACTTGACGTAGTCTATCTCCCTGAACTTTATGATGACTCCGCCTATGTCGAATATCAGGAGCTTTATCATAGAGCTACTAACGAATGGAATCTATTTAATCCGTGTGCTTCTGGTAACCCGCCGTCACTTGGTTACAACGGTGCACTCTATCTCGCTCTCCTTGCCCTGAAGTATCTTGTTTATGGTTCCAGGAACAGTGGCGTTTGCTATGAAGCCGGTGGCGCCGGTCTTGTTGACCATCTCGTAAAGCCTTGAGAGCTTGGTGTGCATGCCCCCGGACACGTCTATCTTCCTCGCCTCGCCTGCGAACTTCGTTATCTCCTCGTAGTTGCCGCTATGGACCGATTTTACCAGCTTCGCCCCTGCATTGAGCATAGGATCCTTGTCGTAGATGCCGTTGACGTCGGTTCCCATTATTATCTTGGTGGGCTTTATGCTCTGCGAAAGGAAGCGAAATATCTCCTCGGTTGAGGCGATGGCGACGCCCTGCTTGGAGTCTAGAACCACATCGCCGTACACCGTAGGTATGAACCCCGTGGCTAGCGCGGTGGATATAGAATCGGAAAAGCCGGAGTCTAGCTTCATTGAGTCGGCCCTGCTGAAGCTCGATGCGGTGAATGAGTACATCGGCAGTCCCATGTCAAGGCCTATCTCGTTGACTATCATGTTGAGCCTTTGCGCCGCCATGTGGGTGAGCGATGCACCGACCCTGCTCTCCTCGTTCACAAGCCCCTCGTTCACCCTGTACCTCTTGCCAACGATGTGAGCGAAAGAGCCGCTTCCGTGGCCTATGATAATGTCGAAGCCCATCGCCTTCTTCGCGTCCGCAATCTCCTTCAGTAGCCTCCTTATCTCGGTGTTCTTGGCGGTGTTGGGCCTGCTGACGTCGGTTATGACGCTGCCCCCGATCTTTATGAGTATCAAATCTTTGGCCATGAGATCTACCTAGGCTTTAGCTTGTCAAGGTCTATTAACGAGTCTGAGTCCTTGAGCAGTCTGGGACCGGAGCCCTGTCCTGCAACGTAGTGCTTGCCCTCACCAAGAACCTCATCTAGAATGCTTACAACTTTGTGCTCGTACTTTCTAGTTGTCATTATATGGGGGTTCGGGCCGGCATCGAAGGTGTATCCTGCTACTGTCTTGCCCTCCGAATCGTTGAGCGCATGAACCTTCTCCATCACTTCCTTTGACTTGTCAGTGAGATAGCTTATTGGAGGCCATGAATCGAGCATGGTTGCATGCATACAGTTCGAGTCCCTCATGGTAGTATATGCGACAGTGTGAAAGTCCCTTTTAAGTATAGCGTTTGACATCGTTTCAGTGTCCACTTCCGCCTGTGTGCACCTGTGTTTCAGTAGGGGGCTGGTCTTAGTGGTTATCATGTGCCCTTCATCAGTGGATATCTTCTTTTTCACTGCGGAGACCATTCCAATTACATCTATGAATTCCGGCCAGTGGTTCTGGTCGGCAATCGGATAGGCGTAAGAGTCCTCGCCATCGGATCTGGTGCCCTTCTTCCACGCCGAGAATCCACCGAAGACGCTCCTGCTGCCACTACCGCTTATGTTCCTTACCATTTTCGACATTTCCATCTCATCCATATCCACACCTAATGCCTTTGATGCGGCGTAGACGAAGGTGACTGCGCCGGAGGCGCTTGAGGCAAGCCCGACGGATTTGGGAAATGAGTTTTGTGTGACTATCAGAGCGTGGCTCTTGATGGCGGACCTCTTCCTAAGTTCGTTCAAGGTCGCATGTAGTATGCTCATCTTACGCTCTGGATGCGCACTCAGTTCGTGGTACTCCCCATCCAGATACATGGCGTCCTTGCTGAACTTAGGCGAAAACATGATGCTTGTCCTTGTGTTCAGGGTTTCATCCAGTGTGATGCTTACAGAGGAGTTGAGGGGGAGGTTGAGGTCAAAGTCCCTCTTTCCCCAGTACAGGACCAACGCCTTGTTGGAAGTCCCTATTGCCGTGCAAACTTCATTCTCCATGTTAAACGCCACTTAAGCGATAGATAGTGGATTTATATAATCCTTCTTTTAGCCACAGCGATGGCTAACGACTAATGACGAAAGCTCTGTTGGAGCCGATTGCGTGCTGAAAATTGGTTACAGGCGGAATCCAACAGTAGATTGCGTTATAACAATCTGGTATTTCCTCCCTGCGCCCATCTCTACGGTGTCAGGAAACTGCCTGGCTGCCTCATAGACCGCTTTAGAGTAGACATCGGGCAATTTTTGCCCTACGTTGATCTTGAGCACTGCGTCAGCAGATGAATTGGAGGTTGATTTTGATAACACGACTTCCACCTCATGAGTAGTGTTGTGGTACATACGGGACTCAAATGAGATTACTTGTGATACTGAAGTTTTCCCGGCAAATTTCTTCTCGCTGAAAATAGGCTCAGGAATAGGTATTTCTTCGTTCCCGAGAAGTCGAAGCGTTCCATGAACTTTTTTATCTGATTTGCTGAGTATCTCAGTAACCAATGAATCGAACTTGTCCAGCTGACGATCCAGCGTTTTTCGGAGCTCAATCTTCTGGTGCTCTTTTTCGTATTTGTCGTGTGCGATTGTGGTTGACATATTTATCACTTGGTTGTTAACTTGGAAAATTATGCTATAATGGCGACGCGCAGGAGTTTTTTGGCTCCCTCCTTATTCCCTACCGACTCCATCAGCTTGGCCGCCATCTTGAGGTTCCTAGCCTTTAGGGCGTCGTCAATAGCCTTGTTAGTGTTCCCCATTTCCAAACGAAGGTCTATCGCGAGGCCGAACCATCCACCTCTCTCCAACGCTTCTGCAGCCTTGTCCTTCCTGTCTATAGAGAGGTACAGCTTTGAAGCACTGATGCTTAGCCCTTCATCCTTCAGTTTCCTGGCCTCTTTCATGACCTGTGAGACGCTCACAGTCTGCGTTCCTGACATGATTATTACGCAGCGAAGGTAATATTTATAGGTTGCCACATAGACTTAAATACGGAAAAATAGGCGCATTTTATGACGGTAGTGTACAAGAACAAGTGGCTGCGGATAGAGAGGATAAGGGTGCACAAGAAGGGGAAGGACTACTTTCTGTACTGCGTGGCAAAGAGGGACATAGTTGTGATCCTGCCCATACTTGGCAAGGACACCGTGATATTGGAGAGGCAATACCGCGGAGTGCTTGGCAGGTACTTATACGAGATACCTGCGGGCTACATAGAGGACCGCGAGCCCTCCATCAGCGCCGCGAGGAGGGAGCTGGAGGAGGAGACGGGCTACCGTGCGGGGCGGATGAGGTTCGTCTCCAAGCTAGCTGAGAGCCCTGGGACAATGAAGCTCTGGGCCCACTTCTACATAGCCACAGGGCTGGAGAAAGGGAAGAGGTCGCTGGATCGGAATGAGGACATAACCATCATGAAGGTTAAGCTGTCGAGGGCGCTGCAGATGGTGAAGAGCGGAAAGATAGTGGACCTGAAGACCATGGCTGCGCTCAGCTACTATGCGCAATTTGTGCATGGGCTACGGAGAAACTTTTGACTCCCGGTTAAATTTGTCGTCGAGATGTTTTACCAATTAGCGGAAGTGAGGCACGGAATTTTCGGCGATTGCCGATGTGGCTGGTTCGTTTATATATTGCATTCAGCGTTACTTTGCTAGTAAAGCGTGTGAGTATGATGATAGAAAAAACTCCGACTAAGGGCGGGCTGGTGAGCATAATGGAGAGGCTCGAGGAGGTAAAGTCCAAATCGCCCACAGAAGAAAAGCACGTTAGCGCGGTTGTCGAGCTCGCCGGCGCATTGGAGGCCTTGTACCCCAACCGTGACGGGCTGCAGGGCGCAAAGATGACATTCATAAACTCAGTGGACAGCACAAAGGCGCTGGGTACGTTGTGGCTTAGAGAGACAGACCCGTTTGTCAGGTTGGGGATAAACAAGAGGATAAACCACCTTTCGGGCGATGAGTATGCGGTGGTGTCGGAGATTTCCAAACTCAATGATGCTAGGGTTGGAAAAATGATCAGAGTAGTGGATGGGATTTACGATATACAAACGCTCAGGAAATTGGAGCACACAGAGAAGAGTCCAGAGGTGAGGCGGGCGATACAGAAGAGGGTTAGCGAGATAAACGGTGACGAGTACATAGGCGGAAGCCAGGCCCACGTTGGCTTGAGAACAGAAACTGCGCCCGTTATCTGATGGCCGATCCCGGACAGGGATGGCGCTCCAAAGCTTAAAATACCTGACTTGAGAGTATCTTTATTGTGATAAGTTGACAGTTGTTGGCGTAGTTGCCGGATTGGGCATGGGCAAACTCCTCGGCATAATTGCCGTTGCGGTAATACTGTGCGGAGCCGCCATTGGCGCTACCTATCAGTTCCTCAACGCCTCGCACATAAGCGCCAACCCGCCTGTGCTCAATGAAACCAATGAGACAGTGATGCCCCAGATATCGGAGGCCCTGATGGCCAACCAGGGAAACGTGTTCATAGCGCTCTCGAACCTGAGCCAGCAGTACATAAGCTCCATACCGCAGACCACCATAGTGTATAACGGGGACATGAAGGCCCAGATAGGAACGGGCGGGCTCTCGTTCTTGGCCACATTCAGCTCTCCAGTAACCATAAGGTCTGCCAAGTACACCGGACAGAACAAGTTCGACTTCAACCTGACAAACCTTGCCCCGTATGGCAACATCAATGTCCTGTACGCCAATCTTACAAACGGCACCTTTGTGTGCACCAACCTCAACGTGAGCGCGATAGAGAGCACCAACATAGCAGCGATACTAGGGGGCAGGAGCGGCCAGCTGGCGTGCAAGAGGAGCAACTACGTGGGCGGACTCAACATGACCTCCGTCTCCAACCTGGAGTTCACCCAGATAGACCAGATAACGAACGTAAACTACACCACTTATTACCAGAGCGAGTGGAACGGGCTGCCCTGCACCTTCATAAACGGCACGATAACGCCGCTGAACCGAAGCCAGGACTGGAGCGGCCTCTTCCAGACCTGCATATCGAACAATTACTGGATACCGCTCACTATGTACATCTTCCTTAACTCCTCGCAGGGAAGGGGGCACCTGTCGGTGAACGAGACATCATTGCGGAGCACGGCCAATCTAACTTACATAAAGACGCTGCCGTGATTGCCTCAGATGCGTCTGGAGACTATGGAAATCCCGGTCACCAGCGCCCACAGCACCTCATTGTAGAAGAGTATCTCCTCGAATCCCCCCTTGCCAAGGCCCGTGTTTACGTGGATGCCCAGAAGTCCCAGTATGAACAGTGCTAGTATGGCTATGCCCAACAGGCCTGAGATTAAGGTGTAGTACCTTAGGGTGCCCTTGAATACCCTTATGAAGCAGATGGCCGATACCGCCACGCCGCCGAAAGCGATTGTTGCTGCGATGACGTGGGGCAGTCCGGTTGTTTCGGGAAAGAGGCCGACACACATCCCGCCTATGCCTGCCACTATGAATGCGATAGCTCGATACTTGAGCCCTGATTTGTAGATAAGAAGTCCCGATAGAACCAGAATTATGCCGAAAGTAATTATCGATGTGTTGAACAGCCAGGCCGTGCTGCCTACGCCGAGGTCGCTTATGTAGTTGTTTTGGAGGCTGTAATTGGGATAGATGTGCTGGGCCACGAGGACCGAGACCACTAGCTGCAATACTGCGGCTATTATCAGTGCCCCGCCGATTCGACCATAGTGGGCGGCCGCACTCTTTTTCATGATTTTGATTGGTAGGATGGATTATTATTCCTGGCACCCGCATAATTTACTGAATTTTGGTGAACAGAAAATGTTGAGATGGTACGGCTACGTTGGCATCGCTTTGATTGCGTTCGCCATTGCTAACTTTTCGCTCGTGATACAGCCGTTTGCAAGATGGTACATACCCATAATATGGTACGGCTACATCCTTCTCGTCGACAGCCTGGTGCAAAAGGTAAGCGGCCGCTCGCTCATCTCCACATATCCGAAGGAATTTGTGTTCATGGCAGGCATATCGGTGCCATTCTGGCTGATATTCGAGGTTTACAACATCTTCGGGGGTTACTGGCAGTACACGAACTACACATGGCACGCCCACCTGGCGGACTTCACCACCATACTGCCGGCGGTGCTGGTGACCTATGCCCTCTTCCGGGCGCTTGGCGCATTCAGGCGGTTTGATACTGCTGCAGCTAAGACAACGGTCAGAAAGAGCAGGGCTTACCTGTGGCCGCTTGTGGTACTAGGTGCGGCGGCGACGGTGGCACCGTTGCTGATACCGGGCATAGGGGCTCCCTTCGTGTGGGTGGGGCTTTTCCTGCTCCTTGATCCACTGGATTACATGCTCGGCAGGGCCAGCGCCATAGATATAGTGGGCAATGGGAAGACCAGTTTCGTGCTCCAACTCTTCGCTGCTGGGATAACCATGGGCTTCTTCTGGGAGCTCTGGAACAACTTTGCCTATTCAAGGTGGGTATACAACATACAGATAGTGTCCAACATACCGAAGCTCTTCGCCATGCCGCTCCCGGGCTACCTCGGTTACCTGCCGTTCGCCGTGGTCGTATTCCTGTTCTATGCGCTGTTCCGCCCCCTGGTGTTCAAGAAGAAGAACCTAGTGCTGGGGATCTGAGATGGCTCAGCCCAACTTGCTCCTGTGGGATGCCTACTGCCTATTTTGTGCCGTATTCTCAACACTCTAAGCAGTGGCGTCCGTAGTTGATCCAAGGTACTCAGGATGCCGTTACCGTTGTGCTCGCTGACTCGCCGGTGGTAGTAACTACAACAACCCTGTACTGCGCACCCGAGGTGGGTGTGGTCTGGAATGTCTTGAAGTTGTATGATGCCACGCCGCCGTAAGTCAGGGTCGCGTTAGAGTCTGCGCCAAGTGCCACTCCGCTTGTCTGGGCTGATGCGACGTTCCTTACAAAGGTGAGGTTGCCGTTTGCGTTAGCCGCGAAGTTCTGCATGGCAAAGGAGCCTATGTTGAACTTGATGAATGTGGAGAGCGTGGCATTGGGGTGAAGTATTAGCGCAGTGCCGTTTAGCCCAAGCGTGCCGCCAGCCGATGATGACAGCCCGACCGTCTGGCTTCCGTAGACCACCACGTTCTTGATGCTAGTGCTTTGGTTGCCTTCGTTCTTCACGGTGACGGAAAGTTGGGTCGTGTTGCCTGAAGAGGACAGCTGGGCGGATGCTATGGATATGGTCGGGCTCACCGCGGCCAGGGATGCCCTCGCCGATGCGCTTATCGGTGATACAAGACCCACATTTGTTGCAGCAGATGCGCTTATGCCTCCTGTTACGACGGCCTTGCCTGCTGGTACCCTGTTGAATACCGTTGTGTTAGCCACGAAATACGGGGATACCGTAGGCGCATAATCTATCAGAACCCCGAAGCCCTTGCTTGCGGATGCATCGCCGGATATTGAGAGCGTGAGCTGCGGGTTGGTTACGGGTACGCCGTATGTGGTGCCGTTGATCGTTATGTTTACCAAGTTCACCAGCATCCTCACCTGTGTTATTGAGGTGTTGGCTGTGAGATTGGCATAGCCCATCACCTGGGTGCTGTTCATGATCGAGATAAGATTGACGCTGCCGCTTCCGGTGGCGTTAATCCATTGCGAGCCTGATGCGCCGGTGGCGTTCACCTGCACGTTCGAGTACGCGAAGATCAGTGCGGTAGTGCCTGCCGGTACCTGTGCCGGATCCGTTATCATGACAGGCGCTGCAAAGGTGCTGCTAGTGTGAGATACCGTCTGTGTAATGCTGGTAGTCATTCCCGGGTTTTGCTTTGCGCCCGAGCCAAGAAATACCGCAGCTGCGGCTATCACAATCACAATGACTATTGCTGCTCCAACCAATCCTTTGTTTATCGGCATTGCATCCACTCTTCTAGTATCTCAAGTAAGCTTTTAATAATTTGGGGTTGCAGGGATTTGAACCCTGATTTTCAGGTTACTTCATATTCGGTCTTTCCAGATTCTCATCATCGCGAGACGCTCAACAGGTTTTTAAATATCTGGAGCCTGACGCGCTGCCAGGTTACGCAACAACCCCCTGATAGTTTTATTGTGTGAAAGATAGATATATCTGCTTGTTGTTGATTATTCTACTGGTTCCGTGCTGCTGCCTTATCTAGATATCAACGTGATGGCGTTCCAGTTTGTCAATGCCGTAGCAGGTCCTCTGCTCTCCTCGATGCTGGCCCCGCTTGCGGAGAGCTTCTACATCGTGCTGCCGCTGCTGTTCGTCTATCTTTACCTGAAGAGGGACAGGAACTCGGTGCTCTTAGTGGGCGCATTCATATTGCTCTTCCTGGTTTCGGAGGCGGTGAAGCTGCTTGTCAGGGAGCCGAGGCCGTGCAGCCAGCAGGAGCTTTCGTGGATAAATATGGTGGGCGGCTGCGAATCGGGCTACGGATTCCCGAGCAGCCATGCCACGACGCTCACAGGGCTTGTCTTCTTTTTCTCCAAGTATAGGATTGTACAGGCGCTCTACATAGTCTGGTTGGTGCTGGTGCTCTTCGGCAGGGTTTATCTGGGACAGCACTACCTTACCGATGTGGTGGCCGGGATGGCAATCAGCCTGGTCATAGGCTACGCAGTCTATCGGGGCAGGGAAACACTTAATAAGATTATAAGACCAATCCTGGTTATTATCAGACTGGAGAGATGAGTATATGGAACAGAATATGCACCAAGAAGGTCACGCTTCAAAAAAGCCAGGGATGAGCAGAAGGAACATGATGATATACGCGATCCTTATTCTTGTAGTGGTTGCCGGAGTGCTCTACTACGTAGTTGGGATGAACCACCCAGTCGCGCTTGACGGCCAGCAGCTCAGCCAGGCTGATATGCAGGGGCTTCAGTCCGCCGCCCTCAACGGCTCGCTGGCCAGTGCGGTAGGCGCGGGATCAACCGCCAACTACCCCGTTGCGGTCACCACAAACGCGATGCTTTCTGCAGGTAGCGTCAAGCTAACGACCAATGCGCAGGGCAGCGTTACTGCAATCAATGCAAATGTCCAGCCGCTCGTCATAAACGGGAAGCCCGGGATCAGCTACATAGGCGCTGAGTACTGCCCGTACTGCGCAGAGACGAGATGGGGCATGATACTGGCTCTGATGAGGTTCGGCAACTTCACGGGGCTTGAGTACATGAGCTCCACATCAACCGACGTGTACCCAAACACCGCCACGTTCAGCTTCGTGAATTCCACTTACTCAAGCGGCTACATAGCATTCTCCAGCGTCGAGATACAGAACAGGAACGGAAGCTCGCTCCAGACTCCTACAAACTTGGAGAACCTGCTGGGCTCCTCATTCAGCACCGGGGGCATACCGTTCATAGACTTCTTCAACAAGAGCGTTCAGGACGGCGCGGCATCCACACCGCAGGCGCTCGCCGGTTACGATTGGCAGCAGGCGATAGTGGCGCTGAACAACCCTAACTCGCCGGTCTCTCAGGCAGTTATGGGAAATGCCAACGTGTTCACCGCTTACATATGCCAGGAGACCGGAGCAAGCGCTCCGGTGTGCAGCATGCCGTACATAAAGAGCATAAGGCTCAATTGAGCGCCGCCGCGCGCATCCTGTTCGCCAGCCCCCTGTTAGCGGAGATTAGGTTCTCCTGCTCGTTAGGATCCGCTGCAATGTTGTAGAGCTCGTCCTGCTTCTCTCCGAAGAAGTGCATGAGCTTCATGTTGTCGCGGTATATAGCGGTGACCTTCTTGTTGCACATGCTCTTCGCCTTGTATATAATGTCTGCATTCTTCGATCTGCCCTTCAGCCGCCTCAGCAGCTTCTCGTCCCACCCCTCGCTTATGCCAGTGTGCTCGCTCAGCACGTATCTGTTCTTTCTGAGGTTGCCGTTAAGATAGGGCTCCCTCTCCGCAGCCAGGTCGATGAACGCCTTGTTGAGCGAGAGCAGGGTCATGGGGTTGTCTATCGATTCCCTGTCCCTGACCAACTTGCCGTCCTCGTAGTTTGCTGCTATGAGAGGTACCCTTGATACCTGCTCGTATGGCGGAAGCGAGTGGTAGAGAAGCCCGTGCTCCCCGAAGAACTGGCCGTGGTCCGATGTTATGACAACGGTTGCCTTGTCTAGTATTCCGCCAGCCTTGAGGTTGTGTAGGGTCTTGGAGACCGCGCCGTCCAGATACCTTATCCTCCTCATGTAAGCCCTGTGTAGCTCTTTCATGTTGTCCTCACGCATCTCCCTTATTCCGCTGAGGTAGAGCCACTTGTCCTGAACAACATCCCTGCTTATCGGATAGTTCTCGTGCGCCTCTATGAAGTTCATGAACATGAACTGCGGCTTGAAGTTGTACTTGTATGTGAGATAGTCCTTGAGCGCCTTGTTCGTATCTGATGCGCCCCTGTCGAGCTTGTAGGTGCCGTCAGCCCTCGCCACGCCCTCGTTGAGCCTCTGCCTCAACCTGAGGTAGACCCTGTCGAGTATCGGGCCGGGCAGCATGTCGGCGACGCTGGCGCTCATGGAGAACATGGCGTTCCTTGCCGCGGCGCCGCCGTTGATTATGAATGAGAGCTTGCTGACAAGGCTCTTGTTGTACTTGACGTTGGAGTCCAACCAGATGTCATATATCTTGTCAAAGCCTATCGCGAGATTGGTGAAGCTGGTGAGGAACGGATTGTTGGAGAACAGCACGGAGTGGTAGCCGTGCTTGGACATGCCCTTCGCCAGCGTGACAGCATCGTTGCCGAGGAACTTGGTCTTGACCATCCATGGGTCTATCTTATCCGTGCCGTCGGTGAAGAAGTCCTGCGATGCCTCCTTTATCTTGGACACGTTCTTGTTGGCGAACAGAGCTGCGTGTGATGTCGCTGTCCATGTCCCAGGAGATATCGCATGCGAGTACGATGCGCAGTTCCTGTACAGGTAGTCGAGCGTGGGCAGCGAGCCGTTACCGTAGACGTCAGATGCCCTCACGGTGTCGAGCAGAAGCACCACTATGTTTCTCTTCATCCAGCGCACTCTTTAAGCTTTATTAACTTATCAGCCTATTACTTTAAAGAGTAAAGCTTAATTTACATTTCGCTATGCTTCCCTTTGTGTGATTAAAGATGGACATCTGCGTTCTCAACCCTTACTTCTACCCCTACAACGGAGGTACAGAGAAGGTGCTGCTCGAGGTATACCGCAGGCTCGCCAAGAGGCATAATGTCACGGTGCTCTCTGCGGCACTGAGGAGCAGCAACAGGAACTCGGTCGAGGAGATAGAGGGGATAAAGGTAGTGAGGCTGAGGAGCACCTACGTGGACATAGCGGGGCTGCCGCTTCCGTTCGCCGTGATGCATGGTGTGCCCGGCGCGATAGCGAAGGCTGACGCGGAGATATACCACATCAACAACCGGTTCCAGTTCTTCAAGGATAGCATAAAAGAGATAAGGAAGGTTGACGGCAAGTCTGTCCTCACTATCCACAATGCGCTCCCCATGGGGATAGACCTTCATACGGATGCGCTGGGGCGTTTCTACGACTCCCTGTGGGGCAGGGGAATGATGCGCGATGTGGACGCGATCACGGGCATATCGAAGAACACGATAGACACCACGGTCCCGCAGGCGGAGCGCCACAAGACCCAGCTTATCTACAACGGGGTGGACCACAGGAAATATACGCCGATAAGGAAATCCGACAGGAAGCTGTGCTCGATAAGGTCGGAGCTTGGGATAGAGGGGCATTGCATAGTGACAAACGGCAGGCTGATAACGCAGAAGGGACAGGCCTATCTGATGGAGGCGGTGTCAAGGCTTATCAGGAAGAGGCAGATGGACCTCACGCTGGTGATAATAGGCACAGGGCCGCTCAAGGAGCAGCTGGAACACCTTTCGAGGAAGCTCGGTATGGAGAACAACTTCAGGATAGTGTCGGGGATAAGGGAGGAGCTTATGCCGCACTACTACAATCTTGGCGACATATTTTCATTGCCCTCGCTTTACGAGCCAGCCTCGCTCGCGATACTTGAGGCGCTTTCGTGCGCGATGCCGTGCATAACCTCAAGGGTCGGTGGGCTGCCCGAGATGATGGGGCGCTACGGCTACTACTCGAAGCCGAAGGATGTCGATGAGCTGATGGAAAAGGTAATATACGTTCTCAGCAATAAGAAAAAAGCCGAGGCGCTGGGAAGGGAGGGACGCAAGCTCGTGGAAAGGAGAAACGACTGGGACAGGATATCAAGGCAGTATGAGGAGTTGTTTACCAGTCAGCTAAGGTACTAGACCAAATAATGATTAACATGGCGGAGAAGGCAAAGAGCGTGAAGACATCGATCTGGGACCAGATAACCAACGTAAAGGAGATGAGCAGAGAGGAGTACCTCAAGCTCGTCAGGAGGATAGGCCTGTTCGTCATAATCGGTTTTGCGGTCAGCTTCGCGGTCTTTTTGGGGCTGGCGCTACTGGGCGGGGTGGGAAAGGTCATAGGGATAATTGCATCCGCCAACCCATACTGGCTCGGGCTCGCCTTCCTGTTCCAGTTTCTTGGTTATGTACTGATGTACGGTAAGTGGAGGTACCTGCTGCACGAGCTGAAACTGAAGGTGCCGACGAAGAAGAGCTTCCTCATCTACCTCTCGCTCTACTCGATGAACATAACCCCGGGCAACATAGGGAGGATAGTGGCGGCTTTCTCCCTGACGAGGATAACAAACATAAGGTTCATCAACGTGGTGCCGATAGTCACCATGGACATCTTCACCGACTTCATGGGGGCGGGGATACTAGCGCTTCTCACCGCCATCTTCGTGCAGAAGTTCGTCATCTATGTGATAGTGATAGACGTGCTGCTCACCCTTCCATTCCTCCTTATACTCAACAAGAGCTTCTTCAACCTAGTCAAGAGGCTGATAAAGAATGGCAAGTCGTTGAGGATATTCACGCTTTACGGCGATGAGTACTACGCCTCACAGAGCATACTCAACAAGCCCAAGACCTACGGCGTGGCGCTCGCGTTCACCCTCCCAGCTGCCTTCCTCTCAGCAATGTCGCTGTTCCTTGCCATGCACGCCATAGGGCTCACGCCTCACCTTATAAGCAGCATCTCCATATCGACCACGGCACAGGTGTTCGGCATGGTAACTGCCGTGCCCGGCAACATAGGGGTCACCGACGGTACGCTTGTGGCGCTGCTGGGAAGCACTTTCGGGCTCGACACGACTGTCAGCTCGGCGCTCACCATAATGACCAGGATAGTCACGCTGTGGTTCGGCATAATCATGGGAGCCATAGCTCTGTTCTATACGATGAAGTACTGGGCAATGAGGCCCAGCGATTCAGGAAAAGATGAAAAAAGGAAGAGGAAGAAAGACTAATTACATGTCTTCCTCCGAAGCTGAGGCCTCAGCTCCAAAGTCGTCTTCGGCAGCCGCGGATCCTCCGCCAGCTCCCTTCTCGACTACCTTTATCTTTCCGAACTTGCCCGTTGAGAGCTGGGGCGTTCCCCTGAACTCGCTCACGTAGCCGTTCGAGACCTCGACAACATCACCTGAGTTGACCTGCTCTATCGACTCTCCCCAGAGAGACATAGGTATAGATCCCGTGTCGTCCTGCAGCACTATGTTGCAT
>DATLRT010000005.1:0-5956 GCA_035534575.1 Candidatus Acidiferrales bacterium | reverse complement strand
CTTAAATATGTATTGCCTGCCCAACTATTGTGTTACATGCCGGGATGGCGGAATCCGGTAACGCGCCAGAAAACAGGCGAAACTCGAGATCTGGTTTCCGCAAGGAATTTTGGGTTCGAATCCCAATCCCGGCGCTTTCTTTTATGCATCTGCGGCCCCTGCCGGGCCAGTCAGTATGCCCATCACGGCCTCTGTGTCAGACAGGTTGTCCATTATGTAATCAGGTGCTTCCTTGGCAAGCGCCTCTCTGCTAGTCTCGCCGGTCGCAACGGCCACGGACCTGATGCCCAGCCGCCTCGATACCGCTATGCTGTGCTCAGAGTCGTCGAAGTAGAACACGCTTCCCATCGCGTACTTAATCCCGGAGATGGCCTGGGCCTTCTTCACCGCGCTCAGCATCCTCTCATCCCTCGTGTTTCCAGCATCGGGAGTGGAGACATAGCCGAAGTAACGGTCAAGCCCGGAGTTGGCAAGTATCAACGCTGCTGCCGAGGAACTGTTTCCCGTTATTACGCCGGCGAGTATCCCCTCTGCAGAGAGCCTCTTCAGAAGATCTACCACCCCGGGGAGGATCGTTATGCTCTCCGGGGTTATGAACTTCCCATAATACTTGGTCATCAGCTCGGGCACCCTGTCCAGCCCCTTGTTGATGAATCCAATGTCGTGGCCCATCCGGAGCAGATTGTCCGTAACCGCCTGCTGCTGGGTGCTACCTGGCTTGTAGAATCTCCTGAAGTCGAAGTCCTTGATGCCGTACAGCTCCTTGACCGTGGTAGCGTATGCCTTTGTGTGCACTCCCCACATTGTTATGATGGTGCCATCTATGTCGAAATTAGCCAGTATTTCCTTGTAGGCCATGGGCCTCACGGGTTTATCACTGCGTTCTTGAGAGCGGAGTGGCAGTGGCATCGCGCCCTAGCAGCGGGTATTGCTGGCACTATGGCGTTCAGCAGGTCCTTCACCTTGCCCACGTTGCTGGCGAATATCTTGTTCACCTCTTCCATGCTCACGGGCTTTATGTCATCCCTGCCCTCAATGCCGGAGTCGAAGTCCGTGACCATCCCTATCCCGAGGTAGCATATCTCCTGCTCGAGAGCAAGGTGCGCCTCGGGGTACTGCGTCATGTTTATCAAGTTGAATCCCTGCCTTGTGAACATCTTTGACTCCGCCTTGGTGGAGAACCTGGGCCCGTTTATCACGACCACGGTGCCGTCCTCGTGGGATGGTATGTTGAGCCTCTTTGCCTCCCCTCCGGCTATTCCCCTGAGTTCGGGGCAGTACGGCTCCGCCGAGCTTACGTGTGTGACTGGCGGCTCGTGATAGAAGGTATCGTCCCTGCCTTGCGTCATGTTGACGAACTGGTCGAAGAACGCCAGCTCACCGGGCTTGTAGCTCGGGTCCAACGATCCCACTGCTGCGCTGGCTATTATCCTCTTGACGCCGAGCTGCTTTAGCGCGGCTATGTTGGCCTTGTAGTTCACCTTGTGGGGAGGTATGGTGTGCTTCTTACCATGCCTTGCCAGGAACGCGACCCTTTTGCCGGCCAGCGTGCCTACCGCGATAGTGCTGCTGGGCTTCCCGTACTCTGTCTCGAGCTCAATCTCCTGAGCGTCGTCCAGTAGTGAGTAAAGGCCCGAGCCCCCTATTATTCCGATTTCAGCGTCCATGCAATCAACACTTTTATCCATTTCTGATGCCCACCATCCTCAGCCTTCCCCTTAGTTTTGACTGTTCCTCCTTGGTTTCAATTATGAACTTCAGGCACTCCTCGTATTCCTTCCTGGAGGTTGCGAACTCGCCGTCCTTGATGTGCTTCCTCACAATGTCCTCTAGCGTCATACCGCTCCTGCTCAGAATGAAGAAGTCAGCGCCTGCACGGGCCAACTCTTTAAGGACATTGAGATGTCCCTTGGCTGCCGCCCTTTCCGATGCTGTCTGCCTGTGGGTCTCAGTGTTCATATCACGAGAGTCGGGATCCACATCAAGGTCGTAGAGGAGGTGCCTGACCGTCTTTAAGTCTCCTGCAGCGCTGGCGTGGTGCAGGCGCCTCATGTTCAAATCGTAAGCGTTCTTTGTTATCGTCATCTCTATCCGATTCTTATTTCTTTACAAGATATTTATAGGTTTTCAGCCTGGGTGCCCGAGATGAATTCGTTGAGCAGCACAGTGGCATAGGAGCCCGATGGCAGAGAGAAGCTGAAGCTCGCCGCCTTGCCTTCATCGAGCGTATCGCTCGCGAAGCCGGTATACGGTGCGAACAGTGGCCTGTACGTGCCCTTTGAGTTTAGCTCGTTCATGCCCCTCACCTTGAATGAGTCGGTTGTTATTCCCAACTTCTCAAGCGCCTCGAGCTCAAACTCATTGAGATTCTTTGTCTCGTATCCGACTATGTTGCCGATTGGGAGAAGGCTCTCTTTCTCCTCGATGAACGATTCCGAGTGGGCAACTGCGGAGATATCGGGAAATCCGCACGCGTTCAAAGCGCATGCCAGATCGCCGTCCGCTACTGCCGTGTCCCTTGCTTTCACCATCTCTTCGAGCTCCATGTTGAATATCTGCGCCTCCACCGAATGTATGAACATCAACGACACCGCTCGGGGCAGCCTCTTTATGGAGCTGGCGAAGTTGGCGCTGAACTTGGAGAGGTACTCGAGCATCATTCGCTCGTACTTTAGGTGCATCGGGAAGTACCTGAACGCAGCCTCAAAGTCCTGCTCCTCTGCCAGCTTCTTTCTCGCCGCTACAGCTTCGATGTTGGTCTCGTTGGTGGAGTTGGTCAGGAACTCCATTGCGGCGGTCTTGAAGTCTCCCTTCAGCAGGGCAATGCCGATATCGAAATTATTGCCCCTTGAACCGAATCTTTGAGGGCCGAAGTAGTTTGGGAACTTTCCGCCCAGTTCCGCGTGTATTTCTTCAATCCTTTGGGTGTCAGTTGCCCCCCTTACTACAATAGTAAACCTATTGCCCTGAAGATCTCCCATCTTTATTCCGGCGTCGCTGGACCATGCGCCGTTTATCCTTATGTCCTTTACATGCACACCAAGAAGCTGCTCTGGCGTCACTCCGAAGATGCTGCACATCTGGGTTGAGATGGCTACCCTGTCCTTGGTTCCCGCAAAGCCCGTGGACTTCTGGCCCCTCTTCAGAACCCTAGCCACAGCCTTCAGTGCCTGAACCGTATTCCAGTTTTCCTTCTGCATTACGAATATGGAGAACTTAGGATCAGCTGAGGTGAGAGGCACTGGACTCTCCGAGTATACTTTATCTTTATCCAGGGCCTTGCATGCGCCCACAATCTCTTCTACGATGAAGTCCTGAGCGCTCTGCTTGATTATGCCGCCCATCTGCCCAGAGGCGGATAGCCGAATCATCAGTGACCACTGGTGTGCCCTTCAGAGAATAGCCCCTTGCTCTTTAGATAGCGAACAAGCTCCTTTTTCTCTTTATTTATCTTCCTTTGGATAATTTTTGCCGCGGATAGCTTTCCCTCGCTTTCCTTGATACGCAGCATCTCGCTGTATTTGCCTATTGCCTCGTTGCGGTTGTGTGTGACCGCATTCGAAAGTCCGTTCTTATCTTCCTCATTTTTGGCCTTAGCTGAGAACTGTTCTGCTTCTACGCGAAGCAGAGTTATGTTAGAGGGTTTATGCACGCCCTTGCTGTATTGGTTATAGGTCATATTCGCCGCCAAGTCTTGGTAAAATAGCATTGTATTTCAGTGTCGCAAGATCTGTCTTGAATTCTTCCGTCTTTGTCTTTTCACCGTGAACTATATAAATGTTCTTCAAACCCTCAACACTCTTGATCATTTTATCGAGCTGCGGTCTGTCCGCGTGGGCAGAGAGGTGATAGGCTTCTACGGTCATCTGCACATCTACCTTCTTGTGGTTGACAGAGATGGTCTTCGCGCCCTCCTGTATCTGCCTCCCGAGAGTGCCGCTCGCCTGATACCCGACAAGAATCATCTTGTTCATCGAGTTGCCGGACATCTTGGTGAGGTAGAACATTATCGGCCCGCCAGTTAGCATGCCACTCGTGGTGACTATTATGCTACTCTGGTCCTCGCTCACAATCTTCTCCCTGACGCCCTTCTTCTCTACCGGGAAGAAGTTGTCGCTCTTGAACGGGTCGAAGTCGCTCATCAGTATCCTGCTCTGCAGCTCCTTCCTGCAGTATATCACGTTGTGCCTGTGTATCCTGAGTGCCTTGTTTATCATTCCGTCGACGTATATGGGCACCTTGGGTATCGCTCCCGAGCTCATGTAGTCGTCCAGAAGCAGGAGTACCTCCTGTGCCCTCCCTACCGCGAACGAGGGGATTATCACCTTCCCTCCGGCGTTGAGCGTGTCCTTTATGCTCTTTAGCATCTTCTTCACGACCACGCCTTCGGGCGGGAATATGTCCTTCCTGCCGGAGTATGTGCTCTCCGTGATTATCGTGGTGGCCTTCAGACCCTTCAGGTCCGCCCCCTCGAGCAGTCTCGTCTTTGAGAGGTTCACGTCGCCGGTGTAGAGCAGCGTCTGCTTCTCATCGCTGACCGTTATCATCCCGCTGCCTATTATGTGGCCCGAGAACGAGAAGCTCATGGTGAGGTCCTTTATGGTGACCCTCTCCCCGAACTCCACTATCGTGTAGCTCTTCTGGAGCCTTGCAAAACCCTCCTTGGTCACGTCCTTGGGCTCCGACAGACGCATGTAGTCGGTGAGCAGAACATTTATCAGCTCAATCGTCGGCTTTGTCGCATACACCTTTCCCTTGTAGCCTGCCGAAAATATGTGCGGCAGGAAACCGCTGTGGTCCAAGTGTGCGTGCGATACGAATATCGCGTCTATCTCGTTCAATATCTTGTCGTCGAACAGAGGATGCTCCTCGTGCTCTCCCAACTTGACTCCTGCATCGAGGAGTATCTTTGTCTTTCCGCTGCTTACCATTATGCAGCTCCTTCCTACTTCTTCGGCTGCGCCAAAAAAAGAAATTTTCATTTTACTTCACTTACCTTTTTTACTTAATTTTATTTTGTTTTTTTACTTTTACTTTGTTTTGCTTACTTTACTTTAACTTTTCTTCAGTTTAACCTTACGTTTTGCTTTTGCTATTTGCTAGTCGTCGTCCCGCCTTCAGTGCACAGTGCCCAATTAGACTTTCTTCCGTTCACTTGGCTGCCTTCTTCTTTATGACTACGATGTCCTCGAGGTTGACCTCCTGGCTCGGTGCTGTCTGCGGCATCTTCTTCCTGTGCTGCATCGGTCTGCCGTCCCTGCCCGACTGCGGCTTTCCGCTCTGCCAGCTGCCAATTCCCAAGGACTTCCTCAGCTCCACGTACTTCCCGTCCATCTTTAGGTCGAGGTCCGCTATCGCCTTGTCAGTCTCAATCAGTCCGTTCTTGAACATCTCTATGTCCTTCTTGACCAGCTCCAGCTTCCTCTCCATCCTCACGAACTTCAGGGACTCGTTGAGCTCGCCCTTCATCTCGTTTATCTTCCTTATCAGCTCCTTCTCCTCGTTGAGCGACTTCGCCTCCGTGGAGATCCTGAACTCGAACTTGTTAATCATCTTCTTCAGGTAGCCGAACCTCTTCCTTGCAGCAGCCTCCGCGACGGGATCCCTCTCAATCTTGAGAAGCCTGTCTATCGAGGCGAACTCCGACTCCTTGTAGCTGTACCTCCTCCTGAACTCCTTCGCCTTGGATATGAGCCTGCCCTTCTGCTTCCTCATCTCGTCTATCTCCTTCTTTATGCCCTCGGCCTGGACGTTGTTGGACTCCTTTATAATGTCATTGAGGGATGGTTTGAGAGGCTTGGGCGCTGCTGAGGCTGGCTGCACCGCCTTTGGCGCAGCCTCGTGGTTCACGTTTTGTTTTACAACATCCGGTTTTTGTTCCTCCTGTGTCGCGTCTTGTTTCTCGTTCAGCGAATCCCCTTAAAATAAAGCATTAGCAATCAGAGATTTTCTCTGT
>DATLRT010000004.1:0-38766 GCA_035534575.1 Candidatus Acidiferrales bacterium | reverse complement strand
AGGCGGTGCGTTCCTCGAGGTCATGCTGCTCTTACCCTTGTGGTGCTGCTTCCCTCCGAATGGGTGGTCGACCGGGTTGCTCTTGACTCCCCTGATTGTCGGCCATGTCCTGTTAAGCGGTCTCATCATGTAGTGGCTCTTCCCTGCCTTCACGAGCGGCTGGTCCGTCATTCCGCCCCCCGCTACGACGCCAAGCTGTGCCCTGCACTCGTTGTCCAGGTTTATCGTGCCCTTTGACGGCATTGAAATCGTTGTGTTGTTCCCTATGTGTGCCGAGACGTACGCCGCTCCTCCGGCGGCCCTTACGTATCTCCCGCCGTCGCCTGGTCTTGACTCTACGTTGTAAACAGGCGCTCCTTCAGGGACGTCGCCGAGCTTCATCACGTTGCCGAGCGAATATACCGCCTTAGGCCCGATGTGGATCTTGTCTCCCACCTTTATGCCCTCTGGCGCAATCATGTGTGCTGTTGTGAAATCCTCGAAAAGAACCTCCATAAGCGGAGCAGTGTGTCCGGTGTGGTTTATGAATCCCATGACCTCGCAGACGAGCTCCTTGTTCCTGTCGTTGGTGTAGGTTACGCTGATGTCAAAGGTGTTGGGCAGCTTCCTGTATACGTTTGTGCCCTTTCCTCTCCTTTGCTGCCTTAGTTTCTTTCCCATCTAATTACACCAGCTTGAGCTTTACCGCGACATCGCTTGCGGCGAATCCCTTTGCGAGCTTTATGAACGCCTTCTTCTTGTTGTTCGGCATGTTTATGGTCCTTATTCTCTCGACCTTCACGTTGAACCTGGATGAGAACTCCTTGGATATCTCAGTCTTGGTGGCCCTGTAGTCGACCATGTAGGTTATCACGTTGTGCTTGTCCACGAACCCTACGGACTTTTCTGTTGAAAGTGGGTGCATTAATACTGTCATGCGATCATCGATCAAATTAATTCAGCGAATACTTCTCCATCGCGGAGTCCATCTGCTTTATTGCGCTCTCGCTCCATACAGCGACGCGCCCCGGGTTTCCTCCGGGCGCGAGCAGGTTCGCCCTCATGGTGAACACCGTGCATACGTCGACGCCCGCTATGTTCCTTGCGGACTTCATCGCGGGGCTTATCTTACTGACGACAAGCAGCACCGACCTCTTGTAGTGCCTCTGCTTTGTGGAGCGCCTCAGCCCCTTCTTCAGAGTCGGCTTCTGGCTTCTCTCCAGATGAGCCGAGAGCTTGAGCTTGTTGAATATCCCAACCATCTCCTTCGACCTCTTCACCTCCTCAATCCTGTCTTCCACGATGAGCGGCGAGTCCTTTGCGGTCGCGGATATGGCGCTTGCGAGAGCCTTCTGGTACTCCCTCTTGTTTATCCTTTCTATAAGTATCTTCTCGACAAGGTGCGGGTGCGCCCTCTTTCCCTTTACTGCGGACGGTACGACCTTGACCTTTCCCTGAACTCCGCCTCCGAGCTTCTCCCTAGGCCTTATGGCCTTACCCATGTGCCTTCCCGTTCTGTATGAGTGCATCGCTCCGTAGTATGTGGCGGTTGTCTGCTGACCGGCGAGGGGGTAGTGACCCTGAGGCTGCAGCTCGTAGGACCTCTCTGCGACGACTGCCCTGTTTATCAGGTCCTGCCTTACAGCCTCCGAGAATGCCTTTGGCAGCTCCACTGTGCCCTTGTTTGTTCCTTCTATTGTAAGCACGTTTGCGGTTGCCATGAATATCACTTTGTGGTGTTGAGATTGAGGTTGAAGTAAGTCACCTTCGGCTCCTTCACTCCCTTTGCGTTCCTGTTCGTTATGGACTTCTTTATCCTCACGAGCCTCTTGGTCGGCCCCGGGACAGATCCGGATACTATGATGTAGTCGTTCTTGACATTGCCGTAGTGCTTGTATCCCTCCTTCGGATTTATCTTGTCGGCGTCTGCCTTCGTGCCGATCTTGATTATCCTCTTGTTGTGCTCGGTCCTGTAGTGGAATCCCATCTGACCTGCCTGTGGCACGGTGTAAAGCACCTTGCCTGGTGTGAACGGTCCGAGAGTTCCTACGTGCCTCACCTTGTTGGTGGCCTTGTGGAACAGCCTCGCGGTTCCGAACCTCCTTATCGTTCCCTGCCATCCCTTTCCTATTGTGATGGATGCTACGTCGACAAATTCGCCGTTCTTGAACAGATCAGATGCGAGCAGCTCCTTTCCGAGCTTGGACGCGATGAACTCCAACTTCTCCTCGACGCTCTTTCCGCCGATGTATGCCTCAAACCTCACTGGGTGGTGCTGGCCCACTGATGTGGTCTTTGGAAATGCGACAGCGAGTGCCGTGATGTCCGTTATCTCGGCGAGCCGCTGCTTCAGGGGCTCTATCTTGCTCTCGTCGTTCTTCAGGTTCTTTATCTTGAGCTTTGCAGCCGACGCCTTGCTGTATATCTCGGTGTCGACTATTGAGTAGTTTGTCTCGGGGTCCTTTGTGTAGGCCCTCAGTCCGTATATCTCGGTGGGAGGAATCTCCAGCACCGTGCACGCCTCCGCGACCTCGATGTTCTTTGAAGGAGACTCGGAGTCGTCGGTCATTGAGACCTGCGTCATTCCGACCTTGTAAGCGACTATGTTTGATAGCACCTGCTCGGTGATGTGAGTGGGCTTGGACCTGCTCCTTGGAAGCCTGGTCGATGCCCTTCTCCTATGCCAATATTGCATTGAGCCGTGATGTGCCATATTCAACACTGTGGTCTTGTTTTTGGTCTAAAGAAAAGCAGAACCGTCTCAGTCTGCGCTAAAGCCAAAATGTACGGATAAAAACCGTATACAATATTATGTTGGGTGTTTTTATATACCTTTACTTTTTACCGAGAAGCGGAACTTCACAAGCCCGCAACCGATTCCGTGACGTGCAGGTCCTTGAGAGCCGAGTTGAGAGTGGCCCTCAGGGCTGCCGCGTCCTTCGCGGTTATCTCAATCTGAAGCTGAGTCGCAGTTTCTTTTATCTTTACGCTGCTCCTCTCGTGCGGGCTCATGTCGCCCAGAGCCGCACCATAGCTTATGCCCTTTGCCTTTGTTATCCTTATAGTGGCGGCAAATCTGCTGCCGCCACTTTTGGCTGGCAAGGGATCAGTTCCTCAGGTTCTGCCTCTTGCTAGGCCTGAACTTGGCTGTGGTCGAGCTCTTCATCCTCAGTCCCCTGTGCTTCCTTCCCGAAGATGTGAGCCCCCTGTAGACCCTATTCCTCTGTCCGATGACGCCCACGTAAGCCTTGTCGCTCAGTATGGTTGGGTTAGCCCTGTCGAGCAGAATTACCTCGTAAAACTTGTTTGAGCCTGCGTCTCCGACGAAATATGAATTGAGCACTTCGCAGTTGGGGAACTTCCTTGCAGCCCTCTCCTCAGCGATTGACTGCACCGACTTCCGCCTTGAGAAGTACATACCGGCCTTGGACGGTTTCCTTCCTCCTGCCGGATCCTTCCTCTTCTTCTTTCCTCCCTTGACTACGACCCTGACCACTATGACTCCCTGCTTTGCCTTGTAGCCGAGCTTCCTCGCCCTGGCTATGTTGGTGGGCTTGTCTATCCTCAGTATCGGCGCCTCCGTGTTCCACTTTACTATCCTCTCCTTGTAGGCGTCGCTTCGCTCCTTGTATTCAGTAATGAATGTCTCCTGCATATGCTTGTACATGCTCATGAAATCAGCCGGCCGTATAAATAGAATTTATAGACAGCAGTAAGTATTGATAGCGCAAAATATATATAACTGCTTTCATATTTAGTTCATCAAGGCAACCTGCTTTTTGATTATGGTTTTTGCATGAGGGCTGTGATACTCGTTGGGGGACAGGGAAAGAGGCTCAGGCCGCTCACGGACGACAAGCCCAAGACGCTTGTTGATGTAGGGGGAAAGCCGATAATAGAGTGGGAGATAAACTGGCTCAAGAAGTGTGGCATAACCTCCTTTGTCATACTAGCTGGCTACATGAAGGACAAGCTCATGGACTATCTTGACGAGGGCAGGAGGTTCGGAGTCGACATTGAATATGTGGTGGAGACCGAGCCATTGGGAACAGGCGGCGCGATAAAGTACGCGCAGAAGGCGCTCGCCAACGACGGCAATTTCCTGGTCATAAACGGCGACAACATCTGGAACATGGACATCAGCAAGATGAAGCTCAGGCCGAACAGCGTCGCCGCGCTGGCGCTAAACCAGCTGAGGAGCACATACGGAGTGGTCAGGGTTGATGATAACAAGGTGGTAGGATTTGACGAGAAGCCGATACTGCCGGACCACTGGATGAACGCAGGTATCTACCTGATGACGCAGGAGATATTCGACTTCCTTCCGGAGAACGGCGCGATAGAGACGCTAACCTTCCCGCAGTTGGTAAAGGCTGACAGGCTCGACGGCATAAGGTTCCCGGGGGCGTACTGGAGGGGTGCTGACAACGTGAAGGACGTTGAGGAGATAAGCGCCGACCTCAGGGCAGGAAAGGTGTTTGACTGAACGAGATAAAATCCTACGACCTGGTCATCTTTGACCTCGACGGGACGCTGATAGACAACAGGGACGCGATAGTGTACGCGTACCACGAGATGCTCAAGGAGTTCAACTACCCGGCGCCGAAGGTGGAATGGATATACACGCGAATCGGCCTTCCGCTGGATGCGACTTTCAAGATAATAAGCAACAACGCCGGAGACGAGGTCATCAATAAGATGATAGACAGCTTCAGGGACCACTACATCAGGAACTGTGACCAAGGTGTGAAGATGCTTGAGGGGGCAAAGGAACTGCTGACCTACCTCAAGAACAACAATTTCAAGGTAGGTTTGGCGACGACAAAAGGTGAAGTGGGGTTGCAGGAGCTGCTCAGACGTATGAAGATTGACCATTTCTTCGACGTTGCCGTTGGGCTCAGCAAGGAATTCAGGCCGAAGCCCGACCCGTCCATGCTGCTATATATAATGGACAAGCTTTCGGTGGACAGGTCAAGGACGCTTTATGTTGGTGACACGCCAGTTGACGTGGCGGCAGCGAGAAACGCGAAGGTGAAGTCGGTGGCGGTTGCTACGGGAATAGATATTGGGGCGACGACACTGCAGGACCTCAAGAATTCGAATCCAGACATAATGATACAGAATATCATAGACGTCACGGCTTACCTTTATTGAGGAAGATATGTCATTTTCCCAAACTTTGCGCAATAAAATTTAAGTTTACATAACATATAAATATGAGGACGTGCGTAATTACTGTATCCGGTTTAATGGTGTTTACGATGGCAAAATCCAATAACAATAAGAACAGGAAGGCAGTCAGCAGGCCAAAGCCTGTGCAGAAGCGCAAGGTTGTCAAGGCGGCCAAGGTCGTGAAGAAGGCCAAGCCGGTGCGTCAGAAGGTAGCGATTAGGAAGAGTCAGGCCAAGCCTGTGCAGAAGCGCAAGGAGATAAAGGAGGTCGGCGGAAAGAGTGCGCAGGAGGCCATAACACAGAAGCTCAAGAGATACGAAGCCGGAGAGGACATGGCGATGAGTAGGAGGGCCAGATCCAATGTCAGCATACCGGACCCGGATCTCGTGAAGAAGACGGTGGAGGGGCTGATGGAGAACGAGAACGCCATCGAGTACCTGAAGAAGAATGTCAGCAAGAGGAGCGTAGAGGTCCTCGACATGCTGATAACGCCGAAGACGGACGAGTTCCTTGCCGAGAAGATGGAGATGAAGATAAACGCCATAAGGAGGATACTCAACATAATGCAGGGATACGGGATAACCAATTACTACATATCGAAGAACACGAACGGATGGCTCTCCTTCTCTTGGTACATCAACACGAGCAAGCTGCAGCCCTTCCTCAACTACATAAACAACATGGAGCGGGAGAGTGCCGTGGTCAACGACAACTGCAACGACTATTTCGTGTGCAACGACTGCTACAAGACCGACAAGCTGATATTCACCTTCGATGCCGCTTTCGAGAACAACTTCAAGTGCAACTGCGGAAACAGCCTCGACAGGATGGACAGCACCGAGGTCTCCACCATGATCAACAAGAAGGTGGAGTCCGTCGGAGCGGACACGATAGGATAAGCCCAGAAAGTTACGAGCGCGGTTACCACTGGTAATTGGTTGGCATGGCCCTAAGGATAGACAGGAAACAAACGGAAATAGCCACGGACACGCTTTACGGCAAGACAAAGCATGTCCCAGACTCCGAACTCCCGAACTATGTGGTTGCTAATTTTGCAAACTTGTGGGATAATTTCATCGCAGCACAGCATGGCAGCGACAAAGGAATGCCGAGATTCTGGATTGATGGTGGGGTGCGCGAGCTTGCCCAGAGTGTGAAAGACCAGCTTGGGGCATCAGATAAGCTCGTCATAAACCTGGATCTGTATCAGGCGGAAAGGGAAAGGTTCATACAGTTTGTGCTCACGCCAAATAGGGGTGTGGTGTCGTCTAGCAACGGGAAACGGAATGTAGTAGTATTGGCGGGGTTCACCGTGCCAGATGCGGTGCGGCTCAGGGATCCAGTTGTGCTGGATGACTGCATTGCCGAGATGGCGTCAGCGGCGAGAAAAGACAGTCATATTTTGTGGCTGACCGAATTCGTCAGGTATGGCGTTGATGTGATAGATTCAATAGCGAGAAAGGAGTTGCAAAATCTCGATGCGGTTCTTGCCCTCACGTTTGCATACAACAACCTGCCCGGTGCTGATGAGAGGCTGAAAAGGCACCGTGCAAGAGTTGACGAGGCGAATGTGCTGCTTGCCAAATCGGACCTTGTGAATAAGCCGCTGGATCTGGTCAGAGGGTATCTGAGAAACAAGGGCTACGATGAGCCGGTCTCTGAGGCCGTGGTTGACCATCTTGAGCAGAAGATGGAACATATGGCGCAGAATACGGACATCTACAGGCAGATAGGCTCCGATTTGGTCGAAGTCTCAGAAACATATAAATAACGCCGTTGGCTAAATTGTATAATAGCGAGGTAGGGTAGCCTGGAGTGCCCGCCGGGCTCATAACCCGGAGATCGATGGTTCAAATCCATTCCTCGCTACTTTTGCTCAAAAACAGTTAAATTTTCAACTCTGTGCACTGGATAGGGTTCACTTCCGCTATTATTTCGTCAGGTTCAACTTTTTATATATAAACTAACTACTTTCCTTCATTATACTATATAAGAGAAAGTCGCGCGAATACCGGAACTGTGGGGTGCTACTGTGAGTGAAAATATCAGCTATGACTATCTTTGGCAGACATTGGAGAACGAGAAGCGTACCAACCAGCTGACCCAGATAACCAAGAGTTTCTACACTGACACTATAACCTTTATAAACAGCATTGACCAAAATACTAAGGAGGCGAACCTGAAGAACAATGCCGTCCGCCTGCTTACCGAGCTCTTCGAGATAAGGAAGCAGAAGATACTCGTCTATGTGGCGTACAACAAGCACGTGCCGCAACAGATAGCCGCGAACGAGCAGGAGTTCTACAGCAAGGTAAGCGAGATATCAAGGAACAACAGGATCGAGCTCAACCAGGCCAACGGCCACACGGCGAAGAAGGCAAGGTCGATAATAGACATACCGGAGATACTGCTCCCCTCCGGAAACAAGGCAGGCCCACTGAAGAGGGACCAGATAATAGAGATGGACAACGACATGGACCTAAAGTTCCTTGTCGACAATTCGATATGCGCATATTTATGAAGAAAGTTGATTGAGATGAAGATAAAGAAGGAACTAAACGTATACTGCCCCAAGTGCAACAAGCACACGCTGCACACGCTGAAGATGCCGTCGAAGGGAGCGCAGAGGGGGCTCAGCAAGGCCACAAGGAGGCACAACAGGGCGATAAAGGGATATGTCGGAAGCGTAGAGCCTAAGATACACCCGAAGAAGCTGGGCAAGAGGCAGAAGGTTCTGCTCGTATGCAAGGACTGCAAGTTCGTGGTCGAGAGGGTCTTCGGCGGAAGGACGAAGAAGAAGATCGAGATCAAGGCGCAATAACAAGTAGATGCTTATGGAACAAAAGGCTTTGCCGAACCCAGGAGAGCTGGTAATAGCAAACATAAGCAAGATAGGCAAGTTCGGCGCATACTGCAAGCTTCCTGAGTACAACGAGCTGGAGGTCTTCCTGCCGATCAGGGAGGTTTCCTCCGGCTGGATAAAGAACATAAGGGAGTTCATCCACGAGGGCCAGCGAATAGTCTGCGAGGTAACCTTCTTCGACAAGGAGAAGAACACAATAGACGTCTCGCTCAAGAGGGTTCCGGCGGCAAAGGCGAAGGCCAGGATAAGGTCGTACAACCTAGAGAAGAGGCTCGCGGGGCTTTTCGCGCAGGCGACCAAGGCGGTAAAAGAGGAGAACAAGGAGGCGCTGATCGCGACCGCGATGTCGGAGTTCAAGACATACACCGAGCTCGTCTCAAACGCAACCGAGAATACGCCACAGTTCGCCGCATCAACGCTTCCGAAGAAGCTAAAGGACGCATTGCTGAAGGCGATAGAGCTCAACAGGAAGAAGAAGAGGTTCATCGTCTCCTACATAATGAAACTCTACACCTACAACACGCTCACCGGCGCGACGGAGCTCAGGAAGCTGCTTGGTGAGGTCAAGGGAGCGGGCATCGAGGTTAGCTACATAGGCGCGCCGAGATATAGGCTGGTTTCAGAGGACACGGATTACACAAAGGCCGAGGACAAGATAAGAAAGGCCGAGACGATAATAAGGGAGAGCCTGGCAAAGGGCGTCTTCGAGATGGAGAAGGAGAAGCTGAAGAAGGCGAAGGAGGACATACTGGAGGAGATCTGATTTCATGGCGATTGACAAGACTGTCATAAGGGTCAGGAAGGGAACTAAGCCCAACAAGCCCATACTGGTAGTCGGCCTGCCCGGCATAGGCAACGTGGGCAAGCTGGTCGCCGAGCACCTGAAGAAGGAGCTCAAGGCGAAGAGGATAGCCACGCTGTACTCGCCGCACTTCCCCCACCAGGTACTTATGCTCAAGAGCGGCACAGTGAGGATCGTATCGAACCGATTCTACCTCGCTAAGTCGCCGAAGAAGGGAGGCAGTGACATAATCATACTGACGGGCGACACGCAGGCAGTCTCGCCGGAGGGCCAGTACGAGGTCAACACAAAGATAGTCAACTTCTTCAAGAGGGGGCTGAACGGCAGCTTCATCTACACCATAGGCGGATACAACCTCGGCGAGCCGATAGTAAAGGAGCCCAGGGTGTTCGGCAACGCCACTTCCGCATCGGTCATCAAGGAGTTCAAGAACACGAACGTAATATTCGGAAAGTCAAGGGGCATCATCTGGGGCTCGGCTGGCCTCATCATAGGCTTCGCCAAGATGAAGAAGATTGACGGGATCTGCATGATGGGCGAGGTGGGCCCGTTCGACATCGACGCAAGCGCGGCAAAGGCGGTCATAACCACACTCTCCAAGAAGCTCGGCCTGGAGATACACACCCAGAACCTAGACAAGATGATTGAGCAGACGGCCAAGCTGGTCAGGGAGATAGAGAAGCAGGCAGGCATGCCGGTTCAGCTAGAGTCCGGACCCTCGGGGCCGTCGAGCGACAACAGGCCCTCTTACATACGCTGATGCTTACGCGGGTATAGTCTAGCCTGGTAGGACTCGGCCTTCCCAAGGCCGTAACCCGGGTTCAAATCCCGGTGCCCGCACCTTACATTATTAATTTCAAAGAGCGAAGAGGATACTATGACAAGGAAGGGCTCAAATACCGCAGGAATTAGCATAAACCTAGTCGAAACCAGCCAGATACTGCTGGGCGCAAAGTTGAAACCAGGCATATCTGCCAAGGAGCTATCAGAATTGGTAGAGATAGGGGTCAGCCCAGCCACGCGTCTGACGCGAGGCATGCTGAGGCTGGGTCTTTTGGAAAGCTGCGACAAACCATTCACCAACAGCGCGTACCATTTCAACATAACATCCGATGGGGGAAAGGTGCTGGAAGCAGTGGGCTGCCTCAGGATCGGCAACACCAAAACAGCCACCGAGAACACAAAACAGGTCAAGGGTGCAGCCACCGATAACATGCTCAAGTTTTCCGTTGCGGGCGAGATACTAAGAATTGTAAATGGATGCGGGGTAGCCACACGGGAGTACATATTCAGGTCGGCTGACGTAAGCGGGTCATCCCGATACTTTGTCCATGTAAATACCCTGGTGGCGCTGGGGTTGGTGAGGGGAGAGCCTGGCAGGACAGAAACCTTGCGAGGCGCCATGCGTAACACGACACTTTACCACCCCACAGCTAAGGGGGCATTATTCCTCGAAGCTTACAACAGCATCACACAAAGGATTGCTCTAACTGGGGATGTGCATGCACCCATCGGCAGCCTTAAATATTATACCCGCTGAATCCCAATGAAGACCGGGGATGCTATGGAATTCATAGTGGACAAGAACCTTCCTCCGTGGATGGTGGAGCTTCTGGCTAAATACAACCACCAGGCCGTCCACGTCGATAACTGCACTTACAATAAGGACAAGGACATAGTCCAGAGGGCAAAGTGTCTTCACGTCGTCGTGGTTACCAGGGACATAGGGCTGAAGAGCAGGGTAATCGAAAATCTGGACAACAAGATTCCTGCAGTGCCCATTCCCTATCCTGGCCAAACCAAGATGGAGAAGCGCCAACCACAACCAAAATTCGCCAAGGGCATCCTAATGATCGGCGGGTCTCCCAAACTGACCGGCCAAGAGCTGCATATTGCCGTCAACAACATGCTAAACGCGATGAAAGGGATATCGTTTGCTCACGCAGCGAGTGTCGACATTATGATAGACAGGGACGGAATATGCTTCAAGATAACCGAGGAGATATGGAGAAACAGGGTTCCGAAGCGAAAGATGAATGAGGTCAGGGCCATAAACGATTTCGACAGGAAGATGGCATACTTCAAGGCCGAGTGCGGGTTTGATTATTCCGCCATAATAGAGGACAGGGAAACGGTAGTTGACGGTGACATAGTAAAGCAGCCTAACCACAGGTTCTTCCTAAGGAGGTCGCTCAACTACATAACGGAGAGGATAGAGATTGCAAGAGTGGCGGGGATCAACATAAGGGACGAGACCAACGCGAGCAACGCCATAAAGAAGAAGCCCAAGGAGTTCACCAACTGGGTCAGGCGCGAGACGCCGCCTGAGAAGCAGCAGCTTGTCGAGGCTATGCTGAATGCCACGGTCAACCACGATCAGGCAGCCCGCCACACCGGCACCAACCACAAGCCGGGTTATGTGATGACCAGCAAAAGGAATAAAATACCGCAAAAGAGAGTATGAGTGATTAGGATGACCATGGATACGTCTGCCGCCAAGAGGGAATACCTGTCGGAGATGAGCAATCTCACCGAAGCCTCCATGGAGCGCGTCCTGAACTTCCAGCATCTCAACCAATACTTAAGGAGGGAGGATCTGATTTCCATAATAAGCTCAACCAGGCGTGGCGACATAATCCTAAAGGCTGCCGATATGGCAATCTCCAAGTTTGGAAGGGGAATCGGAAACAAGGTAATCGATTCGGCGATAATCCAGCTCAGCAAGAACCCTGACCTTACACAAGCTCTTCTGGGCAAGAAGGAGGGCAGCCAATAGATGTCCGGTTCCACTACAAAAAGGGCATATGACTCAAAGGAGGCGGCAGTCAGGGATGACTTGCTCAACTCCCCCACACCGACCTCGATGGTGCTGTTCGCCAAGAAGTTTCCCTATTACCTTATGACTGAGGACATGATACTCTTCATGAAGACAAAGGATCCGATGGTCTGCAGAGTAATAGTCGACCACCTGAAGTCGTTGCCAAAAGAACAGAAGGAAGACCACATGAAGAGCAAGCAGCTGCAGGACGCTATAGTAGAGTATGTGGCCAGCCTGACCAGTTCGCCTAAAGCGGTAAGAGACGCAATTGAAGTTTTAAGAGTTGAAACTAATGGGAATATCGGCAAGTAAGGAACCGGTTGTCAACAGTGCTGCGTACTACGAAGCGGTAAGGATGTCAAGCGACATCTTCGTCCTTCTGGCCAGCAAGAGGGTCGTGAAGGACAGGGAGCTTACCCTGCTCAATGCCGGGCTCCAGTTCATCAAGGACGCCAAGGGCTCCGACAAGCCGCTGGTCAAGGATGCCATCGCTGCAATCAGGCTCAAGATGGAGGATGCGTCCGCAGCGGCAGGCAAGCGAAGGGGGCAGCCCGAGCTCATGGACGAGGCCCAGAAGGAGATGGAACATGTGGTAGCAACGAGGCAGACGGACCCCAAGCTCAACATCTACTCATCCATACTGTTCAAGGAGCTGTTCGAGTACTACTCAAAGATGAGAAGGGAGAGCGAGGCAAGGGGGCTATAAGGCCACCAGTGCCCAGAATATCAGGATTGCCACTGCGCCTCCCACTACGCTGGATACGAAGTTGGATGTGTACTTGTTACCTATCTTTTTCTCCTCCCAGTAGCCCAGTACCGAGTCGGCGACGTTTCCAACGAACCCTCCAACTATGACGGCCCATACCAGCACTACTACGGTTGCCATCCCTCCGTGTGGGACCGAGCTGGCCACAAAGTCGGAGATCGTGAGGGTCGGGACAGCCATTATGCCCGATGCCACCAGCCCGGCGAGCAGGCCAAGGATGGTTATCCCCCCTGATGTGCCTATTTTGACCGGCTTACCCGTGAATATCATCACCGGCTTGCCTCCGAAGACCCCTATCTCGCTTCCGAACTTGTCCGCGGTAACGGCAGCCACGCTGCCCACGAAACCAACCAGGAAGAGGAGGTTAAGATGGCTTCCGGGGAGGGAAACGCCGGCCAAAAAGAAGCCTACCGCCATCAAAAGAGGGGCCAATCCATTGGCCAAAACGTTCCTTATCCCCCTGTCCCGCTGGTACGTCCCTACCTTTTTTTTGTATGCGGTTCCCAGGTCAGTCGCCATGGCCGCGACCACTATGAAAACTATGGATTCCAGGACGAAAAAGTAGCCTATCCCGCGGCCCAGGAACCAGAGCACCGCTCCGAATACAAAAGCTAGTAGTACCCCCTTCTTGTCGAGTGTAAAAAGTGCCATCTTAACATTCCATTTTAATGAAATTATTCCGCTATTAACAAAGGTTTTTAAACCTGTATTTCTTTACCTTATTACGGGTTCTCTACTGTAGGAAGGTCGTGAAGAACTGGTCGCCTTGCCAGCATGGTTAAACCCATGCTGGCACTTATTCTATGTTTATAGCTCTTTTAGCAGCGACAGGTATTTAAGCCTGATTTTTCAGCCCACACTTTGGCCGATCCAGCCTAATATAATATATGTGTTTTCCAGAAGCCGCTGATAAACTGCACGCTCCTTCTCGGCTTTTTATACTTTTACCTTCATAATTAACCACTACTACTAAGGTGTCTCTATGGCCAAGGAAAAAGCGATAAAGGAGCTAGAGGATCTTCCCGGAATAGGTCCCACCACTGCGGAGAAGCTCAAGGCCGCCGGAGTCGACAATCTTGACAAGGTGGCCACAATGTCGCCCCACGAGCTCAGCGAGATGAGCGGGATAAACGTGGAGGCCGCGAAGAAGGCCGTTATTGCCGCGCAGGAAGCCACCACTATGGAGTACCAGACCGGAGACCAGATATACGAGAAGAGGAAGGAGATAGGCAAGATATCCACCGGCTCAAAGGACCTGAACGAGATGATTGGCGGCGGTGTAGAGACAAATTCAATCACGGAGGCATACGGAAGGTTCGCCAGCGGCAAGTCCCAGATAGGTTTCCAGCTTACCGTCAACGCACAGCTGCCCAAGGGCAAGGGAGGGCTCGACTGCGCTGTCCTGTTCGTTGACACTGAGGGCACATTCAGGCCCGAGAGGATAGAATCCATGGCAGAGGCGGCGGGGCTGGACCCGAAGAAGACGCTGGAGAACGTAATGGTGGTCAGGGCAACCACAACGGAGCAGCAGGTGCTCTCGGTAGACAGGGCGGACAAGCTCATAATCGAGAAAAACATCAAGCTTATCGTGATAGACTCCATAACGGCGCTGTTCAGGGCGGAGTACATAGGCAGGGGCGCGCTGGGAGAGAGGCAGCAGAAGCTGAACCAGCACATACACAGGCTGCAGATACTCGCCGACAAGTACAACCTTGCGGTCTACATAACCAACCAGGTCATGGACAACCCGGGCATAATGTTCGGAGACCCAACCACCCCGATTGGCGGCAACATCATGGCACACGCAGCGACGACGAGGCTGTACATGAGGAAGAGCAAGGAGGACAAGAGGATAGTCAGGCTTGTGGACTCGCCAAGCATGCCGGAGGGCGAGAGCATAATCAAGATAACGCCTGCAGGGATAAAAGACTGATAAGATGCTGTTCCTAGTCGGCACCGGCCTCGCCAAGAAGGACATATCCTACAACGCGATAGAGATATGCAAGAACTGCGAGCTCTTTGTCGACCGCTACACCGCCACGATAGACCAGGAGAAGCTGGACTTCCTTGCCGAGATAATCGGGAGGAGGATACAGGAGCTCACAAGGTCGGATCTGGAGGAGGAGTCGAAGGAGTTGGTGGAGCGGGCAAGGCACGCTGACATAGCTGTTCTGGTGGGCGGCGACCCGCTCATAGCCACAACACACAAGATACTTTTCATAGAAGCCAAGAAGAGGGACGTGCCTGTCCACGTGCTCCATGCTTCGTCGATAGCAAGCGCCATAATAGGCGAGAGCGGCCTGGACTTCTACAGGTTCGGCCCCATCTGCACCATATCGAGGTGGAGCGAGAAGTACAAGCCCACATCGTTCTACGAGACCATCCAGCGCAACATGCAGTCCAACCTGCACTCTTTGGTGCTGCTTGACTACGACACTGAGACGGCGGCATCGCTAAGCCTCAAGGACACCGCATCAATACTCGAGGCGGCTGAGGCGAAGCACAGGCAGGGAATCATAACCCCAGACACGCAAATATTCATAATGCACAACATCTCGATAGATGGGGAGCAGAAGACGCTCACAACCTTCTCCGAGGCGAAGGGAATCGCGTTCAAGGGCGGGATGACCGCAATAATACTGCCGGCAAAAATCTCCGACATCGAGCACGAGATAATCGGCTGCATATACAGGGGCAAATCATGGCGCTAATCCTCAACTTCGACCGCAAGTCACGCAAGATATGGGTCACTGACCAGTCCACGAAGGACACACTGTCGAGCGGATTTTTCGGGAGGAAGGAGGACGGCAAGCTGTGGCTGACGATTGAGGAGGCATTGTACCTAATCGACATAAGGAACGCTAAGTGTATCTCGCAGGACGGCGAAGAACTGAGGTTCAACCAGGTCGCCATCGAGTTCAGCAGGAACGAGAAGTTCATGGCGCGCTACTTCACGTACAAAGACTGGAGGGACAGGGGCATAATCATCAAGGACACCGAAGGGCTGAAGGAGGCGCCCGGGGAGGTCCAGGCAAAGAAGTATCCCGCGGCAAAGCTCAAGTTGAGGAACTACAAGCTTGAGGGCGTCTTTTTCCCGGAGGATCTCACCACCGTAGTCGACGACAACGAGAAGGGCAGGCAGATATATGAGGAGAACTGGTTCGGCCAGTACGCAACATACAAGGTGGGCGAGAGGGGCTCGCTCAACAAGCTCGACATCTACGAGACCGTGTTCCTGATAGATGGCGGCATGCTACAGGTATCCAACTTCACAAGGAAGCAGATAATCGACACGGCCACGGAGCGAAGGTCGGACTTTGAGAAACTCTACGATGTGTACTCCGACTGGAGGAGCAAGGGGTACGTGATAAAGACCGGATTCAAGTTCGGCACGCACTTCAGGGTCTACTTCCCCGGAGCGAGGCCGGTAAAGGCTGAGGACAGCGAGTGGGTTCACTCAAAGCACGTCATTCACGTCTTCCCAAGGGATACTAAGCTTCTCATCTCCGAGTGGGCAAGAGCCATCAGGGTGGCGCACTCGGTGAGGAAGACATTCATACTTGCGATTCCCGGAAAGAGCAGGAAGAAGAATGTCGACATTGACTTCGTGCTCTACCACAGGAGAGGCGGGGACGTGGAGTCGCCGCAGAACTCAAAGCCTAGGTTCGGCATGCTCTCGCTGAGCGAGGAGGAATATCTGGGCGGAGCGGAGCTATCGGCGATAATAAACAAAGCAAAGGCGTACAGGATGGAGCTCATCATAGCGATAGCCGACAGGGAGACCGCTGTCACATACTACAAAGTAAGGAGACTTGAGCTCCCCAAGAGCCCGTACGAGTACTACGAAATAGACTGGATGCAGCCATAAAAAATGAAAAGTTTTTAAATGGAGAATAAACTGTTCGTTTTCGATGTTGGTGGAACATTGCGTGATGATTACCAGGCTTGCTATAACGGTTATAAAATAGGTTTCGAAACCGCAAAGGTCGAATATCCATTCAATCCCGAGGACGTATGGCACTTAAGGAGTATCGGTAAATATAACCGAACTTTTAACTGTGTAAACGCTTTACTTGCCACTCTGAAATCTGGGGATGAAATTAAAGTGATACTTGGGTCGGACAATCCGGAAAAATATCTCGATGCGCTTATAAAAAGAGAGCTGGACACAAATGATGAAAAGACCACAGAAGATATAATTCGTTACAGGTCTGACTTCATGGATTCGGATGAAGCCATAAACTCAATGAATCTCTATCCTAACGTGAACGAGGCATTGAGTAATTTGAAGAAGGATGGTTATACTCTAGCAATATTTTCCAATATCGGTGCGTCAGGTGCAATAAAGGAAAGCCTCAAGAATTTGGACGTTGTGCTATTCTCTGCGATTCTGTCCGCAAAAGAAGTAATGAATAAGAAACCCTCCGGCGAGGGGATTTTGAAGGTTTCAAATATGTTGGGATTTGACATAGGCAACGTATATTACGTTGGAGACACCCAGGTGGACATATATGCGTCCAGGGATGCCGGATGCAAGGCTATTTCCGTGTTGACGGGCATGGGCACAAGGAAAATACTCGATGCGGCGCACCCCGATTTCATCTTCGACGACGTATATGCACTTAGCAATTTCTTTGTACATAAAGGTTAATCGTCTCTATTTGCCCGTAAGGATTGAAGGAAAAGACAGTCTTTAAATCAAAAACGGGTCCAGGGGGATTCGGACCCCCGACCTACTGGTTAAGAGCCAGCCGCTCTGACCGGGCTGAGCTATGGACCCAATTTACATAATGTATTACGGGTAAAGGTATTTAGGCTTGCTAGACGGCGGGCTTTACGAGTCTGTCCATTGCTGCGGATACCTTCTCCCTGTTCTTTTCGTCGCACGCCACAAGCAGGCGCCTCTCGCTGGCCAGCGTGTTGTTGAGCGTCTTTATCAGCGGCGATATCTCCGAGAGGTTACCCACCAACTCACCGTTCTTCTCTACCACCGCGATGTCCGACATGCTGCCCCTGAGCTCTCCCAGGTAGACAACGTAGTCATTGGTGCCCAGCCCAAGGCCTTCCAGCGCGGATACCACCTCCTCCCGCTTGAGTTCGGGCCCGACGAGCTCGTAGGACGCCCTCTTGAAAAGCCTCCTCCCAAGTATTCTGTGCACGCTGCCGTTCGCACCCTCAAGCCCCTTCAGGTTCTCCAGGAGCGCGGAGTCCGTTAGGCCGTGTACCTGCAACGGGTCAAGCTTCCCGCCGTCTATCGCCTCAATCAGCGCGTTCTGGAACATCCCCTCCGCGATGAGCTCCACATGGTGCATGTAGACGTTCTTTATCATGAAATACCTGGCGATGAGCAGCGACTCCGCCCCTGACACCCCCTGCTCGTATATCGCGGGCCTGCCGTTGTACGAAGCCATCTTGCTCTTGATCCTGGTGTAGTCTATTATCCCGTAGGCCACTCCTGTGTAAAGCGAGTCGCGCATCAGGTAGTCCACCCTGTCCGCGCCAAGAGCGCCGCCCACTATCTCGCAGTGCATCTCGTCCTTGAAGTAGCCCAGAATGAAATCAAGGTCGAGCCCGGCCTCGTTGAGTATGTCCTTTATCTCCGAGTTCCTCACCATATCCTCTCCCATCTGCTCGTGGCTCTTGTGCAGGTACTTCTTTATCACCGGCTCGGACTGGTGGGAGAACGGCCCATGGCCTATGTCGTGCAGGAGCCCTATGTAGGCGACCTCAGGCCGCGGCTCATCGTAGACGCGCGCCTCAAGCTCCCTTGCGACGTGCATGACGCCCACGCAGTGCTCGAAGCGGGTGTTGTTCGCGCCAGGATAGACGAGATTGCAGAATCCCATCTGCTTTATCTGCCTGAGCCTCTGCATCTCCTTAGTGTTGAGCACCCTCTCCTGGAACTCGTCGAAATCGATGCTAGTGTGTATGGGGTCTCTTATGTACAATCAATCACGCTTCAGGAGAAACAATGCGACCGTCGCCACTATCATCGCATCCAGGCTCGAGCAGTATATGCAGATCTTTCCGATCTCGTTCATGGCGGTGACGGAGTAAACCAATCCGCCTATCCCAAGTATCAGCCACACATTCCTCATCACTCCGGGCTTCATATCGGCGAGGAAGAAGGTTCCGAGGAACCATATTATGCCCCCGATGGCTATCGGGACGCCCATGACCGTCGAGTAGACGCTGCCCAGAACCTGCTCACAGTCTATCAGCCCCGAGCTGGGGCAGATGAGTGCCGTAGGCTGGTAGTGTACGTAGGTAAGATAGAGCGATACGACCACCGCCACTATCGATATTATCTTCAGCGCGAGCTTTTTTTGTTCCATGCCCTGACCTTCCTTATGAACTTCTGTATCTGGGAATCAAAAATCTTGCCCTTTGGCGCAAGCTCGTAGGATATCTGGACTATCGGCTTGTCCACATTGAGCATTCTCCTGAGGTTCGTGGGCGTAGCCGATATCACGACGTCGCAGTCCGCCCCGTTTATCGTGTTTTGCAGATCCCTCAGCTGCTTGGCGCTGTAGCCCATCGCAGGTAGCTCATTCTCCAGACCAGGATACTTCTCAAACGTCTTCCTTATCTCTCCCTGTGCGTACTTCTTCGCGTTCACGACATCAGAGGCGCCGAACTCCTTCGCCGCAACGGTTCCTGCGCCAAACTTCATCCCACCGTGTGTTATGGTGGGCCCGTCCTCAATTATCAACACCCTCCTGCCCTTTATCAGCCTCGGGTTATCCGCGCCTATCACAGAATCAGCCCTGACAACCATGGCCTTGGAATTTATTCCAGCCAAGTTGGTCTCAACAGTACCGATTTCCTCCTTTGTCGCGGAGTTGACCTTGTTTATCAACAATATGTCCGCCATCCTTGCGACAGTTTCCCCGGGATAGTAAGTCAGCTCGTTGCCGGCCCTCAACGGATCAACTACCGTTATCAGAAGGTCGGGCTTTATGAACGAGGCATCGTTGTTGCCTCCGTCCCACATCACAACATCTGCCTCCTTTTCAGCAGCCCCCAGTATCTTCTCATAGTCTACGCCTGCAAACACAACGAACCCATTCTTTATGTGCGGCTCGTAATCCTCCCTCTCCTCTACTGTCGCCTTGTACCTGTCGAGGTCTTCCAGAGTCTCAAATCTCTCCACCGTCTGCGCCTTCAGGTCACCGTAGGGCATCGGATGCCTTATTATCGCCACCTTGAGACCCGCATCCCTCAGTTTCTTGGATATGTACCTTACTGTCTGGCTCTTTCCTGAGCCCGTTCTCACCGCGCAGACCGCAATCACCGGCTTGCTGGAACTTATCATGGTCTTCTCAGGCGCAACAAGCCAGAAATCGGCCCCGTTGGCGTTGGCTATGCTCGCCTTGTCCATAACCGCAATGTCCGTGAGATCGCTGTAGGCCTGCACGCATACGTCTACTTTGAATTTTTTTATCAGCGCTGGCAGTGCGGATTCATCGTGTATAGCTATGCCTTTGGGGTAAAGCTTTCCAGCAAGTTCCTTCGGATATTTTCTGTCTGCTATGTACGGTATCTGCGCCGCTGTGAATGCAACGACCTCGTACTCTGCGTTGTCTCGGAATAGAACGTTGTAGTCATGAAAATCGCGGCCAGCAGCCCCGATTATTATGACCTTTTTCCTGCCCATACGAGCAAAATATCCCAGTTTAGCTATATAAGCCTAATCCTGTGCCATCCATCTGCAAGTAATAAATATCTTGAAAAGAGAGTATCAAGCATGGGGATGACGGTAGAAGACACTAGCAAAGAACCCAAGTTTCTGGGCTTTGTCAGCGTGTCGGGCAGCAAGCACTCAAAATGGCTTCCGATACCAAAAGAGGCTGTGCCTTTGATGGGTATCAAGGTCGGCAGCACATTCAGTCTAAGGACTGAAACCATACCTAAACCAAGTATGATACTGACCCTTTCCGCACCGAACTCCAGTGTTGTTCAGCTTCTGCGCGGATCTGGAATAACTGCGGAAAGTATGTCCTATTCGATAACTATACCACAGGCAGTAACCCAGAAAATAGCCGTAGGAAGCACAGGAAAGTTCAGGATACTTTCCAACAGTAAAAAGCTTATCGCCCAACCCATCGAGGGCAATCCTATCTCCGTCAAGCCCTTCAGGAGGGCCGGTAAAGACGACACCACAGAGCGCATAATCATACCTAAAGAAATAACCGATATCCTTAAGTTGGAGGGCGGTGACGGTTTCAATCTGAAAATAGTCGATGGTCCTAAAATCAAATATACTACAACAAACACCGGGACAAAAAGCGAAGTTATAACGCGCGTGTCAGAGTTCAAGTTGCCTTATGGAAAGATGAACATGATAAGCTATGTTATGGATGTTCCAATACCAAACACTGCAGCCAAAAAGTTGGGCTTTTCCAAAGGCGCAGTTTTAGACCTCGAACTTACTACTGGTGGGTTCTACCTTTCGGTCCCTCCTAAAAATAGCTATGGCATAGCTATATCGAGCAAAAATACTGTAAAACCCGTTTATGCCAACCGCCATATCCGCCTTCCATACAAAGCCATCAAGGCAATGGAGTGGAGGAAGGAGCATAGTCTGGAAATCACGATGCTTGAGGGAGGCGGCTTCCAGCTTGGTGCAATCCAGAGCGTTGCAAGTGCAGTCACCATTTACAACATTGCCAACCCGAGCTGGGGCATACCATCAAAAATCAGGGACGCACTGCGCTGCAGGAAAGGCGTACGTTTCACCGTACACCTCAGTGGAAATGAGATTATTTACACAAAAGGCTATGCGGATACTATAGACTAAAACAAGCCCAATTAAGACCTGCCAAACCATTAAAAAGCTAATCCAATCCGCACTTTTTCTTTCCATATTTTACAAACACCGCAAGGGTTTTAAAGCTGAAATGGCTATCATTTACTGACGGTTTATTCTGCTGATTTGGATGAGCGATAACGAGTACTCCGCAAAGGACATTATAGTCCTTTCCGGACCTGAAGGAGTTAGGAAGAGACCCGCAATGTACATAGGCTCAACGGGCAGCAAGGGCTTCCTCCATCTCCTGTACGAAGTGCTCGACAATGCGATAGACGAGACGCAGGCCGGCTATGCGAAGAACGTAATGATAAAGCTTACAAGGGAGGAAGAGGTCGACGTAGCGGAGATAAGCGACGACGGCAGGGGAATCCCGGTAGACATGATTGAGAAGGAGGGCAAGCCCGCCCTGGAGGTAATAATGACCTCATTGCACTCCGGCGCAAAGTTCGACAACAAGGCATACAAGGTGGCAGGCGGCCTTCACGGTGTCGGTCTTACAGTGGTCAACTCGCTCTCGGAATATACTGTTGTAACCGTGAAGAGAAACGGGAAGACATACAGGCAGACATTCAGCAGGGGCGCCATACTGACTCCGCTTGAGGTGGCCGAGGAGCAGAACGATGGAAAGACAGGCACAACTGTGAGGTTCAAGCCCGACGTCTCCATATTCTCCGCAAAGAACTTCAACTCCTTGGAGATGAAGGAGAGGCTAAAGGAGCTCGCATTCCTCAACCCAGGCGCTCACATAACGCTAATCGATTCAAGGGACGCTGCAGGGGAAGTCACAACAGAATACTATTCAGAGAACGGTCTCATCGACTTCATAGACTTCGTAAGGGGCGACAAGGAGGCACTTACCAAGCCGATATTCATAAAGAAGGATGCCGAGGGCATAAAAGTCGAGATTGCGCTGCAGTACGTGAGCACCTACAGCGAGGAGCTCCTATCATTCGTAAACAAGATAAGGACCCCCGAGGGAGGAACGCACGTGGTGGGCTTCCACACCGCGGTCACTAGGGCAATAACCAATTACATGCAGAAGAGCATGAAGAAGGGCAAGCAGTCCTCTGCGGATGTCGAGGGCGACGACACGAGAGAGGGCATACTCGCAATAGTCTCAATACTCATGCAGAATCCAGAGTTCGAGGGACAGACAAAGGAGAAGCTGGGCAACACATTCATCAAGAGCGTCGTGGACAGCTCAGTATACACCGAGTTTGCAAGATACCTTGAGGAGAATCCTGCCGATGCACAGGCGATAGCCAGAAAGGTCACGAGCTCTGCCGAGGCAAGGGAATCTGCGAGGAGGGCAAGGGATCTCGCAAGAAAGAAGAGCATGTTCGAGGGCTCGGTGCTTCCGGGTAAGCTGTCAGATTGCACCGAGTCTGACCCTGAGAAGGCGGAGATATTCATAGTCGAGGGAGAGAGCGCAGCCGGCTCTAGCAAGCAGGGAAGGGACAGGATGTACCAGGCAATACTCCCGCTCAAGGGAAAGATACTCAATGTGGAGAAGGCCTCCGATGAGAAGATATTCAACAATGCGGAGCTGCACGCGATGGTCACCGCTTTCGGTGTCGGCATAAGGGACTCGTTCAAGCCGGACAACATCAGGTACAAGAAGATAATCCTGTTGACGGACGCAGACGTAGACGGCAGCCACATCAGGACTCTGCTGCTCACGTTCATCTACAGGTACATGAAGGCCCTGATAGAGCGCGGCAACATCTACATAGCTCAGCCGCCTCTGTACAAGATAAGCAAGGGCAGGGAGCACAAGTACGCTTATTCGGACAACGAGATGAACCAGATACTCAAGGGCCACGACGGCAAGGCGACCATACAGAGGTACAAGGGTCTCGGAGAGATGAACCCGGACCAGCTGTGGGAGACTACTATGAATCCCCAGAACAGGGTCCTCAAGAAGATAAACATAAAGGACGGGATGATTGCGGACGCTCTCTTCTCGGTGCTTATGGGCCTTGATGTAGAGCAGAGGAGGAAGTTCCTGGAGGAGCACTCGCACGAGGTCTCCTTCCTGGACATATAAGGTGGCGATTATGGGCGAAGTTGTAGAGACCTCAATAGAAAGCGAGATGCAGTCGAGCTACATCGACTACGCGATGAGCGTAATAGTCGGAAGGGCGCTGCCGGACGCGAGGGACGGGCTCAAGCCCGCCCAGAGGAGGATACTCTACGCAATGTACAAGCTCAACAACGTGCACGAGCAGCCCACGAAGAAGAGCGCCAGGATAGTCGGAGAGGTCATAGGTAAGTACCACCCGCACGGCGACGTTGCAGTATACGAGACCCTGGTGAGGATGGCACAGGACTTCACCATGAACCACACGCTTGTGGAGGGCCAGGGAAATATGGGGTCCATCGACGGCGACCCTCCTGCCGCACAGAGGTACACGGAGGTCAGGCTCTCCAAGCTCGCAGAGGAGATGCTCGACGACATAGAAAAGAAGTCTGTCACATTTGTTCCTAATTTCGATAACGTGGAGGAGGAGCCCTTGCTGCTTCCAACCAAGATTCCCAACCTCCTACTAAACGGCGCATCCGGAATAGCAGTAGGAGTCGCGACCAACATGCTTCCTCATAACCTATCGGAGCTTTGCGACGCTATTGCCGCGTATGTCGACAACAGGGAGATAACCTCCGAGGGTCTGTTGGAGTTCGTGAAGGGGCCCGACTTCCCAACAGGAGGCATAATATTCTCAAGCCAGAGCGTCAAGTCCTCCTACATAAACGGAAGGGGCAGCATAACGATAAGGGGCAAGGCCACGTTCGAGAAGATGAAGAACAGGACCGCAATCGTGATAACAGAGGTGCCCTATCAGGTGAACAAGGCCACCATGGTGGAAGAGATAGCCAACAACGTGAAGAGCAAGAGGATACAGGGCATCTCCGACCTCAGGGATGAGAGCGGAAAGGAGGGCATCAGGGTAGTCATTGAGCTGAAGCAGGACGCTGACCAAGACATAGTGCTCAACTCGCTATACCAGCACACGCGCCTGCAGACGTCGCTGCCGATAATAAACATAGCGGTAATAGGCAACAACCTGGTCACGCTCAACCTCAGACAGTTCATCAGGGTCTTCATAGACCACAGGATATCCGTAATTAGGAACAGGACAAAGTACGATCTCGACATAGCCACGGACCGCCTCCACATCGTTGACGGACTCATTACCGCGGTCAACGACATCGACAAGGTCATCACGATAATAAGGAAGAGCGCGGAGGCCAAGGAGGCCAAGGCTGCGCTCATGTCCGGCTACTCGCTCAGCGAGAAGCAGGCGGTCGCAATACTCGACATGAAGCTCAGCAAGCTGACAAACCTTGAGACATCCTCCCTCAAGGCGGAGAAGGAGGCCCTGCTGAAGAGCATCGACAGCTTCAGCGCAATACTGGCCGACGAGGCGATAATCTATCGCATCATAAAGGAAGAGACCGCGGCGATAAAGCAGAAGTACGGAAGGGAGAGGCGAACGCAGATAGAGTACAACGCCGACATGGAGTCGCTCACCAACGAGGACCTGATAGTCGACGAGGAGAGCACGATCATACTCACGAGCAACAACTACCTGAAGAGGATACCCTCAAAGGTATACCGGTCGCAGGACAGGGGAGGGAAGGGGGTCATCGCAATAGAGCTCAGAGACGGCGACTTCGTCAAGCAGATGGCCTCGTGCATGTCAAAGGACTACCTGCTCATGCTGACCAACAAGGGAAGGGCATACTGGCTCAAGGCCTATCTGGTACCGGAGGGCAGCAGATATGGCATAGGTAAGGCAGCAGTCAACCTCGTCAAGCTGACCGCGGGGGAGAGAGTCGAGCAGATAATAAACACAAGAATATTCGCCAGTAACTTCCTCACATTCATAACCCGGAAGGGCAAGATAAAGAGGGTCAAGGCGGAGAGCTTCTCAAGGCCGAGATCCAACGGAATACTTGCAATGCCGATACTCGCGGGCGACGAGCTTGCTGACGTCTGCGTGTCTGACGGAAAGGCGGAGCTGTTCATAGCCACTAAGGCGGGCAAGGCCCTCAGGTTCAAGGAGACCGACATAAGGCCAATGGGTAGGGGCGCTCACGGCATAAGGGGTATAAGGCTGGGCGCAACGGACTCCGTAGTCAACATAATCCCCGCGCTCGAGTCGGAGCTTATCGCCTCGATAACCGAGACAGGACTCGGCAAGGTCACCGAGCTCAATAAGTACAGGCTCCAGAAGAGGGGCGGCAAGGGCGTTATAAACGTGAGGCTGAAGGACAAGACCGGCAACGTGGTCAAGTCGCTCAAGGTAGGAAACGACGAGAACATATTAATGATAAACTCTAAGGGGCTCTCCATAACATTCCCGGTCAGCAGCGTAAGGATAACTGGAAGGGGTGCAAGCGGAGTCAGGCTGATGAGGATGGATTCCGGGACCAAGATAGTGGACGCTAAGACCATAACTGCACAGCTGCCATCCTCTGTAGTCGTCTAATTTCCATTGATGATTTCATGCTATACTTCTGGCTAGAGATACTGCTCGCATTTATCGTCGGCGGATTATGGGTTTCAATGTCCACCATAGCGGCGGACGCGTTCGGCAGCAAGGTCGGTGGTCTCCTGGCCGGGCTGCCATCGATGATATTTGTTGCGCTTTTCTTCATTGGGATTTCGGAGGGCACATCAAGCGCTGTGAAGGTCGCATCAGCGTTTCCAATGGCCTACGGGATTACGGTCCTTTTTCTGCTAATATACACAGCACTTGCCCGACACGGATATCTCAAGGCAATACTCCCCGCATTTGCGGTCTGGTTCGCGCTATCTTCAATAATACTCGCGCTTAATCTGGACAACGCAATATACTCACTCACAGTATACGCGATAATATTCCTGTTCAGCTACTTTGCCATGACAAAGCTTCTCAAGGTTCCAAGCCTGGGAAAGGCCAGGGTCAAGGCATCTACACTTCAAAAGATTCTGAGAGGTGTGATGGGCGGCGCAGTCGTAGCTTTCGTGGTGTTTATAGCCAAGACCAGTGGACCAGTTTACGGCGGCGTTTTCGGTGCGCTCCCGATAGTGTTCAGTTCCGTACTCACGATAAGCTACAGCTCGAGGGGAGTTGAGTTCTCAAGGGCGATAGCAAAGTCGCTCGCACTCACCGGGGTAACCACAACGGTCTACATAGTTGCAGTGATTCTCTCCTATCCCACCTACGGCGTGGTTTTCGGCACAATAATTAGCTACGCGATAGCGCTTGCGAGCGCCACGCTGATATACAAATACATGAAGGCAGTGTAGCTCATATTGCCCAGTACTTCTTGGTCCTTATGAATGTCTTCTGGGCCTCAAGCAGGTCTATGAAGAACTCCCTCTCGTCGTGCTTGAACATCATAAGCGTGCGCGCAGCCGTCTTTGCGCCGACACCGTACACCGAGAGCGCAATCGCAGCCCTTCCCCCATAGGAGTCTATAAGGCTTGCGATTCTCATCATCTCGCTAAGCGTCTCCCTGTCCTTGGTAGTCAGTTTCTTTCCTGAGCGCCTCTTCTCCACGAGCTCCCTGTACCCTTCTTCATCGGTGGATATCAGCGGGCTGCCGCAGCTCTGGCATAGCATCTTCTTTTCCGCCTTTATCTCGGAGAGCTTCCTTGCGAACCTGAATCCGCAGTAGGTGCATACCAGCTTTATCTCCTTCTTCAGCATGTGGTTGGCAAACGATTCAACCAACTCCGAGTTCGGAGTCAACGGGGTTATCAGCTCTCGTGTGTAGTGGGCGGCGTTGAGTATCGCCTTGGAGATCACCGACAGCTTCGACAGCTCCAGCTCTCTCAGCACCACTGCCCCAGACTTTATTCTTCCCACGAGCTCCAAGGCGGCATCGGTGTCGAACATGTTCTCCATTATCTCCCTTGCTGCCTCGTCATACACGGGGCTCTTATCAAGCACCTTCATCAGCCTCCTCGCAAGCGAGCGCGAGACCACCGCATCCCTGTCTATCACCCCGAACAGCTTTGCCACCACTATGAACTTGTACCTGAAGAGCTCGGACTCTCCTACGGCATCCCTCACCAGCTGCCTGAACTGGGCGGTGTCAATCCTTGCCAAGAGCGCGCTTATCTTCACCTTGTCCGGCAGCTCAAGCATTATCATGTAAGGGGATGTCCTGACGTTCACGCTGGCTCCTGTCTTGATGCTGGCTATATGTGCTAGCGCCCTGGCCAGCGCGTCATTGCCCTTTGTGCCCAACCCGGTGTATATTATCTTGTACCCCTCAAATGTCTCCACCACCAGCTCGTTGGTTTTGAAACCGAACGAAAGCTTCTGATCTGCAGAGAACTCGCCAATCTTCTTGATCAGATGGGCGTCCATCATGTCGAGCCCGCCACGGCCCGCTTCATGTATTATCGAGAATACCCTCTTGGCCACGCGCCCGCTCACAGGTATGTCCTCGCCTACCCAGTCCGGCACTGCAGCCTCGACCTCCATGCTCGGCTCAACGCTTATCACATCGTTGTCGATGCTTATCACCTTCCATGGCAGCCCCTTCGTTATGAAAACGGAGCCCTCCTCTACGTTGTTTGCAACGAAGCGCTCGTCCAGTGTGGAGATTATCCTGTTCTCCACGATGTTCTTCACTATCAGCCTCTTGACATCAGGTATCACGCTGAGGTGGCCATAGTAGTACATCCTTGTTCTGGATCCGCTAGTGACTGTCTTCCCATCGAACCCCACGAGCCGCTGCTCCGTCATGAAGCTCAGCAGCCGTACTATCGCATCTGTCCCGAGCGTTCCGTAAACATGCGAACCCCCGATTATTTTTTGAACGGACTCGAGGCTTATGGTTCCGTTGTCGAGGGCTATGCCGCATATCTGAGTGCACAATACATCAAGCGCATTGATGTGCATCGGGAAGCTCTCGAGTAAGCGCTCATCCAGGTTCGCCACCACGGCCGCCGCCTCTATTGCCTCCAGCACGCTCGGCGCAACTATTGTCCCCTTTGCCACTCCCCTGTGGGTGTGTCCGCTCCTTCCTACCCGTTGCGCAATCCTGAGCGCCTGCCTTGGGGAGCCGTACTGTATGACCAGGTCTATGTTGCCGATGTCAATCCCGAGCTCCAATGAACTCGTCGCTATTATGCTCTTGAGCTCGCCATCCTTGAACCGCCTCTCTATCCCTATCCTCTCCTCCCTGTCGAGCGAGCTGTGGTGCACCCCTATGCCGCCGAAAGGCATCTCCTTGTTGAGGTAGACCAGCCTGCTGCCCAGCGCCTCCACCACCTGCCTGGTGTTGGCGAAGATGAGCGTCGACTTCGAGCCCTTCACATGCTCCGCTATGCTCTCCAATCTCGCGATGGCTGCGTCATCGAGCCCAAACTTCTCCTCAAGGTCCTTTATCCTGACCTTAGGCTTGGTGGGCAGCTCTATTGTTATCTCGATGTCCTTCTTGCCAGCGAGGCTTGCGACCTCCAGCTTCCTCTCTCCGCAAAGGAAGGCGGACGCGCTCTTTATGTCCCCTACTGTGGCGCTGATCCCGATTCTCTGGAAGCCAGGCGCCATGCTCTCCAGCCTCTCAAGCGCCAATGATAGCTGCGCACCCCTCTTGCTGTGGTAGAGCTCGTGTATCTCGTCCACCACGACCGCCTTGACGTTCCTCAGCGCCAGGCCTATCGTCTTGGTCGGGAGTATGCTCTGCAGCGTCTCAGGTGTCGTTATCAAGAGGAACGGCGCAACTCGCGCCTGCCTCGCCCTCTCGCTCGGCTTCGTGTCTCCATGCCTGACCGACACTGTGATGCCAGCCTCCTTACCGATGGAGTCCAGCCTCTTCACCATGTCCCTGTTGAGCGCCCTAAGCGGCGTTATATATATTATTCCTACTCCGTCCTTGTCGTCAGATTTCGCCAGCCGCTCCAGTATAGGTAGCACCGCGGCCTCCGTCTTGCCCGCGCCTGTGGGGGCTATTATCAGGCAGTTGCTTCCGCTTTCTATTATCGGCAGCGATATCTTCTGTATCTCCGTGTAGGCGCCATACCTTTTCAGGAAGTAGTCATAGATGGACATGGCCGCGCCCTATACAACAAGCCCCTTTCTCCTGTGGATCTCGAGCGATATCCTCCACGAGGCTATGATAATCAGTATTCCAGCAATCACTATCGCTATCACCGGGGGGTTCAGGAAGCTAAGGCTCGCTGTCTGGCCCTTTGAGGTGACCACGGCCTCACTGATACCGAAGTAGCTGACGGTGCCGTTCAGGTATCCATATGGAACCTGCGAGAAGCTAAGCGTCCCGTTCTTCCCCGTGTGGCCCGAGTAGGTGGTGCCGTTCTTGAACCTAAGGCTGACCGTCGCGTTAACCGGCGTACCGATCAGCGACTTGGCCACCACACTGGTGTTGTAGACCTGTGCATTGAAGTAGACGGGCCCTGAGCCGCCTGCCACAAAAGCGTAGTTGGCCTGCACCGGAGTTCCCTTGTAATAGACGTACTGGACGTTGTAGCTCCTGTTGGTGAACAGGTAGGCACCGGAGCTCTTGACGAGCGAGCCGCTTATGTTGTAGTAAGTCGGCCCCTCCAGCGGGTTGCCATACGCGTCCCTTGCCACGGGCACAACGAGGTACTGCTGGCTGAAGATTGCGCTTATGAAGGTCGGCCGGCTCACGCTTATCGTAAGGTTTGTCGTCGAGTTGCCGTTGCTCCACTGCCTAAAACCGAGTCTCGTACCATTGCCCTCAGGTACGAAGGTCGTGCTAAGCCTCACACTGGCTGTGGCGTTGGAGTCGTACCATCCCGAGCCGGTCGCGTTGCCGTACTGGGTAGTGGCGTTCACTAGGTACTGCGTATTCCAGTACACCGCCACATTTTGCGGTGCCGCAGCCTTAAACTGCAGCAGCGGTCCCGTGCCGCCGCCGGCCCAGTGGTCGAACACCACCCGCGTTCCGTATCCTATGTTTATCGTGCTGGAGTTGAGGCTGAGGCTCACCGTGGAGTTGGCGGCGTACCATCCTGTCCCCGATACTAATCCGTACTGCGAGTTGGCGCCGACATAGTACTGCTTCTGCCAGAGCGCGGTCTCGCTTATCGCGCCGTTCATCGTCACCGTGGCGTTTCTCTGCGCCCCGGTGTAGGCGCCTGGGCCGCTGCCAGACCATCCAATGAACAGCTGCCTTGTCCCGTTGCTCGTGTTCACCGCGTACGGCGCGCTTATCCTCGCCCTGGAGTAAGCTGAGTAGTTGAATGCGTTAGTTATATTGCCGTACGCGCTCTGCAGCTGCAGCGGGTAGCCGAGGCTCCACAGCTTTACGCCCGGTTGGGTCGACAGACCTGATCCCACTGCGAAATAGTTTATTATGCTGCCGATCTCCTGCACCCCGTAAAGGTTGGAAAGGGACTCAGAGCTCCCCTTCCCGTATCCCGCGTAAGAGTTTGCGTCGGGCACGTACTTGAAGTTCGAGCCGTCGTAGAACTTCAGGTTCTTGAAAGCGACTATACCCAATTTCTGCATATTGGTGTTTGTAGCAGCCACCTCCCCAAGCGCAGAGGGCGGATTCGCCCCGGATGCCGAGGTCCCAAGATTCGCGCTCCCCACTGATTGGTTGTCAAAATAAGCGGTCCAGACATTCCCCGATGAGCTGAAAGAGTAGGTGTTGTATGTTCCATTGGCGCCAGCCGACCCATTCGGCCCTATGCCACCGAGGAAGTCCTGCCCGTTGTAATTTGGCGGGAAATATTCCCAGAACCAGGTAGGCGTACCCTTGGCTATGTAGGTGCTCCCGGTGCAGCCCGTCACTGTGCACTCAGTAGGGAAGCTCCCGCTGCTGTTTGTCACCTCATACCCCACCTGCATAAACGCGCCGTTACTCAGGTCCTCCCCTATCCAGAAGCCCAGCGACCCAATGGACACGTTCTGGTAGACCGTCTGTATGCTGACGCTCGCGCCCTGGTTTTGCGACGATGTGTAGGTGCCTGTGGCCCCGCTCTGGAACCAGTACTGGCCGTTTGCAAGGCTGGTCAGGCTTATGAGCACTATCGATGCCGCAAGGAGCCTCCACAGAGCGTTAGACCCTATCATAATCAATCCCCAGCTCCTCCAATCGCCTCGTTATCAATTCCCTATCGGCGGCTTTTATGCTTTTCCATTCCACAACCGCCTTGTCCACCACGAGGTCTGACATCTCGACCGCCTGGGCTATCATATCGGCGTTGAGCGCGTAGTTGGGCATCATGTGGCTGAAGGCGTACTTCCCCTCAAGCGCAAGCTTGGTGAACTTCCTCGGATAGTGCGTGCCCCCAATGCCCACGGCAACCACATCGTACTCCGCAGTGAAATCGCCATTCATAGAATTGAGTATGGCGGAGGCCAGCATCCTGTGGTTGGTCTCGCTTGCGGCGAAGCCAGGATTGCCTCCAAGCTCCACGAAGAGGGACGGACTCTCAGTGAGCGGCCCATGGTGCGTTCCCTCATAGGTCGTGCTCTCAGGCACAGAAGACCCTATGGACTTCAGCAAAGATAGCATGTGCATAGGCGATGTACGGCTGAGTCTCATCGGCTCCCCACCGAAATCAGCTGCCTGCCTCCAGTTTCCCGTTGGATGCACGGTGAACGAGCCCACACCTCCCGCGCTCGCGTGCTTGCTGATGAACACAAGCGTGCCCTCCACTATCGTATCGAGCCCCTCAGCCATGAAGAGCGGCACATCCATCTCTATCAACGTAGCGGTCTCCGATACGAACCGCGGATGCCCCTCAACCTCGCCGTCGCGCCTGAACTCTGCCATGCCCTTCAGCACTTTCGCTACGCCCGATGAGACGGGATCCGCAGTTGAGTAGATGAGGGTTGTTGTCATGCGATCTCCCGCAAAAGGTTAAAAGGGTTTAATGAGTACTAAACACGGTGCGGCTATGCTTTACAATTACCTGGCTCTTGCCTTTTTTATAATTATAGGGCTGCTGATACCCGCATCGATAATACTGACGTCAAGGCTGCTAGGGAGGAGGGTGCCGGAGAACCCGGTCAAGAACGCGCCATACGAGAGCGGAGAGGAGACCATAGGTAGCTCAAGAGACATAGACAACGAGTACCTGCCCTACTTCATGCTCTTCCTCCCATTCGAGGTTGTCATCGCGATAGTGATACTCTGGTCTGTAGTGGCCAGGGGAATAGGTTATAATACGAGCATTGAGATAATCGTCCTGACCGTGCTGTCGGCAGGGATGGCACTGGTGGGATACAAGTTCGTGCGTGGTAAAAATGGATGAGCAGGTCGCGCCCTATAGTGTCGAGGCGTTCATGAATGCCGAGAAGGACATGAACAAGCTGCTCGAGCAGTCGGCGATGCGATACAAGACCCCTGTCAACGCTGTATTCGCAAAGCTGAGCGACCTCACCAAGCTCACTATGAAGGACCTTATCAAGTGGGGCAGGACAAACTCGGTATGGCCTATGCAGTTCGGGCTCGCTTGCTGCGCCATGGAACTGCTCGACTTCGGCTCCGCAAGGCTGGACGCCGAGAGGAAGGGATACCTGCTCTTCAGAGGCACGCCCAGGCAGACGGACGTGATGATAGTCGCGGGATGGGTGACCAAGTCGATGGTTCCTCGCGTGAAGCGCATGTACGAGCAGATGGCAAAGCCCAACTACGTGATATCCTACGGCGAGTGCGCGACATCTGGCGGCCCATGGTGGGAGAGCTACAACATAATACAGGGGATAGACCAGGTGCTGCCCGTTGATGTCTACGTGGCGGGATGCCCGCCCAAGCCGGAGAACCTGTTCTCCGCGCTGATCAAGCTTCAAGAGAAGATAAGTGGTAAAACTGCAGGAAATACAGCCCAAAGCATTAGCGAAGACATTAGGAGAACTGAAGACTCAAGGCTATGAGCTTTTCAAGGCGGTCACGGCCGTCGACTACGGCACATACCTGGAGGTAGTGTACATTCTGTACAACCTCTCCACGAGGCAGCACGAGCTCATTGGGGTCAAGCTCCCTGTTGAGGCCCCTGAGATAGAGACTGTGGTCAAGCTATTCCCTGCTGCAGACTGGTTCGAGCGGGAGATGTCGGAGATGTTTGGCATCAAGATAAAGGGGAGAAAGACCGACAGGCTGCTCCTGAAGGAGTGGAACGGCGCAGAGCCGCCGCTCAGGAAGAGCTTCAAGTGGCAGAACAGGGGATACAAGACTCTGGATTGATGTTTCATGGGAATAATGAGGATAAACGTGGGGCCCATACATCCGAGCACACACGGAGTGCTCAGGCTCATCGTCGATGTCGACGGCGACACTGTAAAGTCGGTGGAGCCAAGGATAGGGTTCCTGCACAGGGGCGTTGAGAAGCTGATGGAGAACAGGATGTACATGCAGAGCCCGTCATACACCGAGAAGCTCGACTATGTGGCCCCGATGGGATGGGACGACCTCTTCGTCAGCTCTGTGGAGAAGGCCATCGGCATCGAGGTCAAGGAGAGAGCCAAGTACGTGCGCACAATACTGCTCGAGTTCCAGAGGATAGCGAGCCACCTCCTCTGGCTGGGCACCTTTGTCAACGACACAGGCCAGCTATTCACCCTCTTCATGTGGGCATTCAGGGAGAGAGCCGAGGTTATGAAGCTGCTGGAGGACGTCACGGGAAGCAGGATGTTCTACGTGAACTGGAGGCTTGGCGGACTCGTCCGCGACCTCCCTCCCGACTTCAGCAAGAGGGCACACAAGCTCTGCGACTATCTGGAGCAGAAGATAACCGGATACCCCGACCTGCTTGACGCCAATCCGATATTCATGGAGAGGACCAAGGGCGTTGGCGTGCTAAGCAAGGAGGACGCGATAGCCTACGGTGCATCGGGGCCCGTGCTGAGGGGGTCAGGAGTTGCTGAGGACGTCAGGACATCGGAGCCCTACTACGTTTACGACAAGGTGACCTTCAGGGTGCCCATAGGCTCCAAGGGCGACTGCTACGACAGGTACAGGGTCAGGTACGAGGAGATGCTGCAGAGCATCAGGATAATCAAGCAGGTTCTTGACATGATGCCCGAGACCGGCGACATACTGGGGCTGCCGATAAGGCTGATAGGGCCGAGCGCAAAGCCCGACCCGGTGCTGGTAAGGAGGGAGCTACCGAGGGGAGAGGGCATCATCTACATGATTCCCGACAAGCAGAAGCCCTACAGGATATATCTGCGTTCGCCCGCCTTCGCCAACCTCTCTATCTTCCCCAAGATGGCCGCAAACTACAAGTTCGCCGACCTGTTTCCGATACTCGGCTCCATCGACATAGTGCTCGCGGAGGTCGACAGGTAAGTAGTTATAAGCCTTTTCCCCACAATATTATTCGTCGTGATTTTAATGGAAAGGGATGAACTGGAAAAGATGACAAGAGAGTACCAGCAGATGCAGGAGCAGCTCCAGCAGCTCTCGATCCAGAGGGAGCAGTTCAGCTCGCAGAAGGATGAGCTGAAGGAGGCTGCGGCCGAGATTGAGAAGTCGACCGGCAAGATATACCTTGCGGTGGGCGGCATAATGGTGGACGTCGGGAAGGACTCCGCGGCAAAGAGCGTTGGCGAGAGGCAGGAAAGCGCCGACATGAGGATAACCATACTCACCAAGCAGATAGACGAGCTCTCAAAGAAGGAGAAGATCCTGAGGGAGGACCTCACAAAGGCGCTCAAGGACATAAAGCAATAAGACATGGTCCGATGGAAAGGATAGATGAAATAGGCGCCCTGGCTAAGATACTGCAATCCTACTCAGGAAAGAGGGCCATGCTCACCTTCCACTCAATGGGCGACACCGATGCCATCGCATCGGCACTTATCCTCTCAAAATTCTTCAAGGACTCGAGGGTGGCAACTCCCGACGCAATAACCTCACACTCAAAGTACATACTCCGCAAGCTGGGCTTCGACCCCGAATCCATAACGAACGCCTTTGACAAGGACGCGGATGTTATCGTGCTCTCCGATGTAAATAACCTCGAGGACTGCGGAAAGTTCGCCGAACCGTTGAAAAAGTTCAAGGGCGAGATACTGGTGATAGACCACCACTCGCCAAAGACGATAGGGAGGCAGGCGAGTGTATACAACGACGAGCGCTATAACTCCGCGGCAAGCATAGTATTCCAGTTGGCGGAGCTCTCCGACATGGCTCTCTCGAAGAACGAGGCGGCTCTGCTCGCGCTTGGAATAATCTCCGATTCGGCAGAGCTGATCAACTCCACATCCGACACATTCATACAGATCGGAAAGCTTCTGCATATCGCGGTCACAAGCTACGCCGCGCTGACACAGATGCTCAAGTCAACGCCCTCCCCAGACCAGAGGATGCTATCCATTAAGGAGCTCTCCTCTTCAGAGAAGAACGTAATATCGGGGATACTTTTCGTATACGGCAGGGCAGCCTATCAGGCGAACCATATGGCAGAGGACGCGATAAGGGTGGGCGCCGATGTCTCGCTCTTCCACACGATAAGCGGGAGCGAGATATCATTCTCGGCAAGAATGCGGCCGGAGTTCGAGGCAAGAGGCATCCATCTCGGTGAGGTGATGAAGCTCGTAGCCCCGATAATAGAGGGAACCGGCGGCGGACACCCTGCGGCCGCGGGCGCATACGGTCCGGCCAAAAACAAGGCGAAGGAGTTCACCGAGGCATTCATAAAACAAGTAGCTAAAAGGGCAAAAAACTGAACATTTAGTGCGGGCATTCACATGGTGAAATTAAGGCAGGACCAAGCTGACCGACTCAAGTCAAAGTTCAACCTCACTGACGACCAGATAGTCAAGGGCTGGAAGATCATACAGGACGGTCACAAGGGCGTAAATGATTTTACATTGGGCATAGGCCTACTCGGAAGGGGCAAGGGTTACATCAGGGACACATTTCTGACAATGCTTCGGGAGAACACCAAGGCGAAAGAGCCCGAACCTAAGGAGCAGGCCATGCAGAAGCAGAAGTTCATCTCTGGTTGCTGATTCTTGCAGAAAAGGGCTAAATATACTACCGAGATAACAGATTCACACTCAGTGGCCGGATGAAGTTTCGCACATATCCCGACGTAGTTTCACGCCTTCAGGGAGAGTGCAAGCTAACCGAATCGCAGGCGAAGAAGGCGATAGAATTGGGCAAGAGCCTCCACACTGGTGTCAATGACATTAAGAGGGAACTGGGTATCGGCTCTGACCACGCCAAGGCTGGCATAATATACGAGATTATAAGGCGGGAACGCAAGAAACCAACGACAAGCGCAACAGGTCAGGGAAGCCCTTAAAAAGCTTGGGCGCGATAATTACTAGGTGGAAGGATGGCTATTGTAGAACCTAAGGAGGAACTGTCCAAGATGGATTTGCTGTTGATAAGTTCGCTTTCAAGGCAGTTCAAGTACTCTGAGGACACTTCAAAAAGAATCGTAAAACTTTACCTGACCCCCGGGAGGGTAGACGGGCAAATCGCGAGGGGCGCGGACCGCACACTTCTCGAGGAGATTAAGATACGCAAGTTTCTGGATCTGGTGGTCCAGCAAAACAGGGAGGAAGCGCCTAAATCAAAATCCGTAGAGGAACATGCCACAACAACTGCCACAATATCCCTGAGGAAAGTTGAAACGGTAACTACACAGACGCCAGCTGTCAAGGTACAAAAATCAGCCTACAAGCTAAACGACGAAGACATAAGGGTTACTACCAAGAAACAGGGGCAGACCATCACAAAACAGGCCACTCCAGCCAAAAAAACAGCCCCAAAAGATGTTTTCCCGCTGAAAAGGACCGCACCCAAGGTGGTAACCTCCAAAGATTCACGCGTAATAGATGTGTGCAACAGGTTCGATCTTGAGCAGGTTAAGGCGGAGAAAGCCATTGAGAGCTATGAAGAACGGTTCAATGGCATACATGACATGGAGAAAATTGCAGGCATAAGCAGCGGCAAGGCATCTGGAATCTACAACTACCTGTCCTCAATAGGAATGAAGAGGAACCCTCTTACTACGGTGGAGGAGTCGAAGCGCAAGCTCAAGTCGACGGTGCATTGATGAAGATAGCAATAGTCTCGGACACGCACATAGGGTACGAGAGGTTCGCGGAGGACGCACTAAAGCAGGCTACAGAGGCGCTCGAGAAGGCGAGCACGCTGGCGGACATCATACTGCTTCCGGGAGACGTCTTCGACAAGAGGGCACCCAGGCCTGACGTCATCGCACAGTCGATAAACCTGTTCAGGGAGCTGTCGAAGAAGAAATGGGCAGCGCGCGTGGTTGAGTTCAACGGACGCGGCACAAAGTGCTACACCGACGTTCCCGTAGTGGCGATATCCGGGACACACGAGAGGACCGCGGAGGGAAAGGACAACCCGCTGAACCTTCTGGGGCTTGCCGGGCTTCTGATTGACACGAGCGAGGCCACCACGATAATAGAAAAGGATGGCGAGCGCGTCGCCATCTTCGGCCTTGGCGGCATATCGGAGGAGAGGGTAAAGGAGAAGCTTGCCGAGCTCAAACCGACCCCCATCTCCGGGGCCTTCAACGTGTTCATGCTCCACCAGTCCATATACGAGATACTTCCGTTCAGCAACGACTTCATACACTACGACGACCTGCCGAGCGGGTTCGATCTCTATGTCAACGGCCACATACACAGCAGGGTGGACGCCACGGTGCACGGCAAGAAGTTCCTGATACCCGGAAGCACCGTGCTCACCCAGTTCAAGGAGGGGGAGCAGGGCAACAAGGGATTCATCCTCTTCGACACGAAGAGCTACACATACGAGTTCATTGAGATAGCGACGCGCGAGTTCGTGGTGAGGAACCTCGAGTTCTCTGATGCCACGCCCAAGGAGGTGGACCAGAGATGCGAGGCGGAGATAGAGTCAATACTCTCCCACGGCAGCGCCAAGCCGATAATAAAGATAAACCTGAAGGGCACAATCAAGTCGGGATTCACCGGCTCTGACATGCCGATTCACGCGCTTCTGCTCAAGTACTCGGAAAAGGCGGTGCTCGAGATCGAGAGCGGCAAGCTTGTCAGCCCAGAGGTCCAGATGGACATTGAGGGGATACGAGAGAACAAGATCGGCGAGATGCCGATAAAGGAGCTGGGGATGAACATATTCTCAGCCAGGCTCAAGGAGCTTGACTACGACCAGTCGTCCATCAGCGCATCTGACCTGTTCAACATCCTCTCAACGGCACAGAATAAGGAAAAGGCCGTCAAGGAAGCCATGGAGCTCCTTGACAGCAGTAACTGATAAAAATTAGGCCTTAGCCTTCGGTGCGGCCTTCTTCTTGGAGTCCTTGTACACCTTCTTCTCTCCCGGCTTCACTCCGAGAGTCTTGTTCAGCGCCTCCTTGTCGCTCACGTCTACCTTCTCGTTCAGGAACTCGAGGTGCCTTGTGTTGCATCTCCTCTCCCTCTGCCTGACCGCGGTGATTATGTTGACGAATCCTGCGTCAATAACCTTCGTTACCACTGCCCTGCTTCCTGCGTCTCTTCCGTATTTCTTTATACAGACTCTTCCTTGTTCTAACAACATGTCATCACACAAACAATTTTTTTTCCTTGCTTAGCGCCATCATCGATATCACCGC
>DATLRT010000003.1:0-7166 GCA_035534575.1 Candidatus Acidiferrales bacterium | reverse complement strand
GCCCGAGGAGAATCGAACTCCTGTTTCTAGCGTGTAAGGCTGGCGTCTTAACCACTGGACCACGGGCCCTTATTTCACAGAATGCCTTCTGCAGAAATCATTTATCCTATTTATTGCATAGCCTAATATCTCTTTTGGAGGAAGCGAGACTATCCTGAAGTGCGATGGTGCCCCGAAGCCCGACCCCCTGCTTACGTCTATGCCCGTCTCCCTGAGCAGAGTCTCGACAAATTCGGCGTCGGTCTTCATTCCCAAATCCTTGAGGTGTATTCTTGGCAGGGTGTAGAAGGCCCCATTAGGTTCCACGGTCTCGAGATGGGGGGTTTCGGCAAGAAGCTTGGAGCTAAGGTTCACCCGGGTCTCTATCTCAGAGACCATGTGCCTTATAGCCTTCTTGTGCTCCTTCTCGTTCTGCATCGCCTCGGCCACCGCATAGAGGGCAGGGTTGTTCACCGACAGCCTTACGAGCGCGTAGTTGTCCAGCGCCGCCTTCAGTGCGTTTGACACCTTGTCATCGCCTGGCACCATCGCAAAGCCCACCCGGAATCCCGTCGCGTCGTAGACCTTTGATGCGCCGTTAAGTATCACGTGCGGTATCCCCTTTGCCACCTGCCCCACGCTTGTCAGTTTGGCACCGTTGTAGACTATCTCATCGTATATCTCGTCGCTGATGAGCAGGATTCCATACTCGTTAGCTATGTCCGCTATCTCCTCCAGTATCTTTCTCCTCAACACCGTGCCCGTGGGGTTGTTGGGATTCGTTATCATCATGTACTTTACTTTCTTAATTGTGCCCGACCTTTTCATCGAGGCAAGGCTCTTTCTCAGTTTGTCAACGTGGACGTTCCATGAGTCATTCTCGTCATAGTCCTCCAGCTGTATCCTGCCCTCGTTCATCTTGAGCATCGAGGCGTAAATCGTGTAATAGGGCCTGAAGAGTATGCCGATGTCGCCCTTGTTTATGAGTGCGCTGTTTAGGAATGAGATTGCCTCAGAGACGCCTGCGGTTATGATTATATCCTCTTCCTTGAGTCTTATGTTGTAAGCTTTCTTGTATCTCCTTTGCACCGCGTATTTGAGCACGTCCTCGTCCTTTATGCCCGAGTATGTCGTCCTGCCTTCCCTCAGCGCCTTCACGTAGGCGTCTATCACGTATTTCGGCGTAGGAAAATATTTGGGCGGGTCCCCCTTGTTGAGTCCCACTATCTTCATGCCCTTCTGCGCCAGCTTACGCGCAAGCACGTTCTCCTCCTCTATTGGATTTAGCGCGAACTCGCTCCTATCCGAAAGCAGGCCCATGAATCTCAGTAGAGGGACTCATTGAATTAATTAAAGCCTTGCTGTCACTTCAGCTCAAGGTGCGCTTCGTCTATCAGGTACCTCCCCGAGCCTCCCGACCACTCCTTGTGCGCCTTGTCCACCACTATCCGCTTCTTGAAGAGTGGAGCGTCGAGCACGAATGTCTCCGCCTCGCCCCCCTCGAAGAGCAGGTGTATCCTCTTCCTCTTGTGCAGGTCAAGAAGCCTGTCTATCATCGCATCGTCAATCCTGCCCCCAAGATAGCTCTCGTCAAATCCGTCCGCTGCCACCTGTGTTATTATCACCTCATAGTTCGCGGCGAGCTCGTTCAGCTCCTCCATCGGGGTGATCCCCCACAGTGGCGATATGTGCTTGGTGCCTATTGCGTTGCATATCCTGTCCACCCTCGACTTCTGGTACTCGCTCGCTATCGCGCCCGTGACCAGCTCGGTGACGCCGTTGTCGATGAGCATACGCTCAAGGTCCCTAAGTTCGGTCTCCTTCCCCCCATCCGTCTCCACTTTCACGTGCCTGATTCCCATAGCCTCCGCCTGCAAATCCGTGGAAAGCACATTCGGCTTGTGGAACATGAAGCTGTAATCGTTCTTCGATACCAAGGTGAGCAGAAGCTCCACCGGCATTCCCTTGTCCTTCATCTTCTGTATCGCAAGCGTGGAATCCTTCCCCCCGCTGAAAAGGCACGCTCTCATTGTATCATCTAACGGTGCTTGAGGGACAGATATCCCTCAATACGCATCTCTCGCAGTGCTTTGCCTTCGCCGTGCAGACATCCCTGCCCAGCGCGATGAACAGGTGGGAGACATCCTTCCACTCCCTGCTCGGCAGCATCTTCATGATCCTGGCCTCTATCTTCACAGGGTCGGTTGTCCTGACAAGCCCCAGCCTGTTTGAAACCGTTATGCAGTGCGTGTCTATCGCTATCCCTTCTGATATGCCGTAGGCGTTCGATAGCACCACGTTTGCAGTCTTCCTTCCCACGCCCGGCAGAAGCGTAAGCTCCTCTATGGTCTTCGGCACACGTGAGCCGAATCGCTGCCTCAGCATCCTGGCCATCTTCACTATGTTCCTGCCCTTTGACCTGAACAGGCCGATGTTTTTTATGTAAGGGAATATCTGCGAAGGCGTGGCATCCGCGAAGTCCCCAACCCTCTTGTAATCCTTGAAAAGCCTGGGCGTGTACTTGTTAACGGTGACGTCCTGCGCCTGGGCCGAGAGCATCGTGGCAACGAGAAGCTCAAAGGGCGTACCGTGGTCTAGCGTCGTGACCATCTGAGCCCTGTATCTCCTCTTCAGCCTCGCGACTACCTTGCCGAGAAACTCGGCCTTGCTCATCTGCGCCCGGGCAGCCATGGCACTCTTCATTTCCTACCGTAAAGGTATCGGAGGGAAGGGATAAAATAGTTGCATTGGTAATAGCAATCATGGACAAGCCAGCCCTCCTTAACGCCTCCGATGCCTCAAAGCTCGTGGCAGGCCTGAGGAAGGCGTATCCGAACGCCAAATACTATCTGGACTTCAAGACCCCGATAGACCTGATGGCCGCGGCCATCCTATCGGCACAGACAAGGGACGAGACCGTGAATAAGCTCACCCCCGCGCTGTTCGCCAAGTACAAGACTGCCAAGGACTACTCCACGGCAAAGCTGGATGCGCTGGTAAACGACGTGAAGAGCGTAAGCTTCGCTGGCAACAAGGCGAAGAACATCATAGCCACCAGCAAGATAGTTCAGGGTCAGTACGCCGGGAAGGTGCCCAAGAGCATAGACCAGCTTGCCGAGCTTCCGGGCATAGGCCGGAAGACAGCCAACACCATAATGATCAACGCATACGGGATAGTGGAAGGCATACCGGTGGACACGTGGGTGATAAGGCTTTCCTTCAGGCTGGGCCTGAGCGCCAACAAGAACCCTGACAAGATTGAGGGGGACCTGAAGAAGGTAGTGCCAAGGGACGGCTGGCACAACTTCGCCTACGTGCTCAAGACCCACGGCAAGACCCTGTGCAAGGAGGTGCCCATGTGCAGCAAGTGCCCAGTTGGCAAGATATGCCCCAAGAACGGCGTGACTGAAACTTTGTGATTCAAATGGACAAACCGGCGTTTTATGACCCAACAAAGCCCATCAATAGGGCGATAAAGGAGAGGGTGGAGGAGACGTGGGTCGCCTCCAAGGACTGGGGCATAGACATCATGCGCCAGGGGAAGAGAGTTGTGCTGAAGGAGCATAACAGGAGCCCATGGGTGAGCCGCACAGGATTCATCGAGAAGATGCAGGCCTCTGACGGGATAGGGACCAAGGGGTACCTTCACTGGCTCAACAAGAGCTTCAAGTATGCAGCACAGGATGCCTTTGCAATGGTAGTGGACGACATAATAGAAAGCGGGTTTGTCATGTACCAGATCCAGGACATCATATCTGTGGGAACTGATGACAAGAAGGCCGGCTACCCCGCGATACTGGGTATCGTCGACGGTCTGGTGGAGCTGTCCAAGGCTAACAAGGTGATCATATCCGGCGGAGAGACCGCAATCAAGGACACGATAAAGGGGCTTGAGGTGGACATAACCGGAACCGGGGTAAGGATGTACGAGTCACCACCAGGCCTGAGGCAGGACAGCGCATTGATAGCGTTGAAGAGCAGCGGATTCCACTCGAACGGATTCACCTTAATCAACAACCTTTACAGGGACCTGCTGAGAAATGAAGATCTGGACAAAAAACTTTTGGACAGTCTTACCGTACCTACAACAATCTACGCTAAGGAGCTTGCGGAGTTGTACTCCAAGGGCCGCGGGATGGTACATGGGGCGGTGCACATAACCGGCGGCGGATGGACAAAACTGCTAGAGCTCGATCCGACAAACAAGTTCAGCATCACGGTAAGCTCCCCCAAATCCGACAATCCCATATTCCTGAAGTTTTATCGGGACAGCTCGGATGCTGGCATTCCGAGAACGCCTGCCCAGATGTACGAATATTTCAACTGCGGAGTGGGGTTCGTAGTAGCCATAGATGAAAAGTTCAAGGGGGAGGCACTTGACATCCTGAGAAAGCACGAGCCGATCGAACTCCAGGCCAAGCTTGAGAAGGGCGGCAGCCCTGCAGTAAACATCATCGATAACATATTCTCGGAGGGACAGACAATAACGATTTAGGTGCAACGATGCGAGTAATAGCGGATTTCCACACCCACTCAAGGTTCGCGATGGCGTGCAGCTCCAGCATAACAATAAGCGGTATGGCGGAGACCGGCGCGAGGAAGGGGATAAACCTGCTCAGCACAAGCGACTTCCTCCACAAGGAGTGGCTCTCCGAGCTCAGCGCAAATCTGGAGGAGATAGGCGAGTCCGGGCTGTTCAGGCTCAAGGGCTCCAAGAGCAATGTCAAGTTCATGCTCGGAGGTGAGGTGTGCACCGTATTCACGGGCAAGGACGGCAGGGGGAAGAAGATACACAACTGCATAATGCTGCCGAGCTTCGACTCCGTGCTGCAGCTCAAGGACGAGCTGTCCAGATACGGCGCGCTGGAGTCTGACGGCAGGCCCAGCCTTAGCATGACCGCCGCCGAACTGGTGGAGAAGGTGTTCAGCATAGACAAGCGCGCCTTCGTGTTCGCGGCCCACGTCTGGACTCCCTTCTTCGGTGCGCTGGGTTCGATATCGGGCTTCAACTCGATGAAGGAAGCCTACGGCGACCAGGAGAAGAACATCTACGCGATAGAGAGCGGACTCTCATCCGACCCCGCGATGAACTGGAGGGTGTCTGGCCTTGACAAGTACGCCATAGTGTCCAACAGCGACATGCACTCGCTCGAGAAGCTAGGTAGGGAGGCCAACGTCTTCGAGTTCGACGAGGGCTACGGGTACGACGATGTCGTCGGCGCGATAAAGAACAAGGACACGAAGCGCTTCAAGAGCACGATAGAGTTCTACCCGGAGGAGGGCAAGTACCACTTCGACGGCCACAGGGAGTGCGAGTTCTCGGTAGACCCCTCTTCGGGCAAGGAGGTGTGCGACGTCTGCGGGAAGAAGCTGGTGATAGGTGTGCTACATAGGGTCAACGACCTTGCCGACAGGCCAGTAGGATACAAGCCTGCCAACGGCATCCCATACATAAACATGGTTCCGCTCAGGGAGATTATCGCATACGCAATGAAGAAGGGCTCCGCCTCTGTCGGCGTGGAGGCCCAGTACAGAAAGATGCTTGACGACCTGGGTGAGGAGTTCGACATACTTATCAACGTGCCGCTCGATAAGATAAAGGACAACTCGAACGAGGAGATAGCGCAGTGCATATCCAATGTGAGGGAGAACAAGATAAACATAGTCCCGGGCTATGCCGGCGTCTTCGGCGAGATAGACCTGCTTTGGCGCTCGAAGAAGGTGCAGAACCAGCGGGCAATCAACCAGAAGAAGCTTTTCAAGTGATACGATGATAAAACCGACGTGCGCAATGTGCGGAAAGGAGCTGACCAAGTTCGGTGCCATACTGCTTGGCCCTCCGGGCAAGACCGAGATGGTGAAGAAGACCCACCTGTGCGTGGATTGCTATTCAGGAATAATGAAAAAGATGGGAAAAGAAAGCAAGTGAGGGCTTTCAGACCCTCGCTATCCTGTGCTTTACCTTGAATACTACCATGTCCAGCCCCCTGAGGAAGTGGCTGTAGCTCTTCAGCGCTACTATCGCGGTGAGCATTACGGCGGCGACGGCCACCTCTATGAATACAAGGTAGTCGCTGAGCGTAAGGAGCGATGCCGAAGAGTTGAGCACCCCCCTTATCACCAGGAGCGTGGTAACCGCAAGAGCGGCATCAAGCCCTATGGAAGCATAGGCTAGGTTCTCAAGGAACTTCTGCATTTTTTGTATACGGGCAAACTCTTTGTAGTACATATAAACTCACGGTCGTGATCTGAAGGTCGCATTCACTGTTACTCACACAAAGGTTTAAAAACCCACCACACGAGCCCTACTAGCGGAAGTTTCGTATTCCGCCCCAAAAGGGGCAAAATTACCGACGACAAGATGATTTTGGGTAAAAATTGGGTCCCTGACTGAAATCTATTTATATTATAAAACGCCAAGTGGTATCGGGTCTTTATACGTCGGAAAGAAGCAAAAAGGGCGTGACGGGCAGCCTCGGCGGCACGTCTAATCCAGCGCGTGAAACGTCAAAATCTGCCGACGTTACTAGACAGATTGACGACGATTTTGAAGGTCTTAATCACAGGCTTGAGGTGCTGTTGGAACGCAGGGTAGACCTCCACGTCGAGATTGTCAAACTTCGCTCTGAGGCTTATGGATATCTCAAGGAAATCGGAGAGTACCTATCCGCCTCCCACCGCAACCTCCCCGTGGCTATACAAACAGCCATGTTGCAGTACAAAAAGGAGATGCAGGCTGCATTCACTGAAAAGAGGTCCGCGCTCTCAATGACTGAGAACTTCGACAGGCGAGAGAAGAGCCTTGATGAGCTGTCCAAAAGCGTCAAAGACTATGTGGACGGGCTAGCGGACGAGCACTCGTTGAGGTATGCGGTTCCAACGGAAAAAGTATTTAAGGCAATTGAACTGCTCGAGTCGCTGGATAGGAAGAGCAGGAAGCTTGATATAGAGATACTTGAGATCTTCTCCAAACTGAACAAAAACGTGAGCTCGGCATTGAGGGTACTCACGGGGTACGATGCCTCCGGGGCTACCCTGCCGCATGACTCTTCGCAGTAAGGCATATATACTTAATCCACCCATAAAAGTATGTAAAATTGAAGATGCGATACAGAAGTTTCTGTTTCCCTTTTGTCAAAGGTCGTGTTTTATGGAAAGAATCAATCTAAAGGATAAAGTGGTAGCCG
>DATLRT010000002.1:0-5863 GCA_035534575.1 Candidatus Acidiferrales bacterium | reverse complement strand
TTCACTTTCTGCTCCTCTTATGTGGAAGCCTAGACAGGACAATCCAGATAAGGATCAGGTTAAGCACTATTATGACGACAACCGCTGCGGCTATCGCATATACTATTAGTTGGATAGAGTTTATATTACTTGCTATTCTGGCAAGCTGCTGGTTCTGCTGCTGGGCCGCCTGAGCCGTTGAGTTGGAGACGAGGCTGCCGTGTATCAGCATCGTGTCGTTGCTTATCTGGCTCGCAAGCAGTGCGGTAGAGTATGCCTCAGCGGCGTACTGGTGGGCCTGGGTAATGTTGGCGGATGAGAGTTCCGCCTCCTGCGAGTAGAACTGCGACTCTATGTTGTACTGAGTGCCCCATGCGCCGTACGTGGCACCGCTTGCCGTGGCTGATGAGAGGTTGAGCAGCTGCTGTGTAGTGAGATTGTCCTTGTAAGTGGCGTTGCCGAAGGAGAAGGCAAAGTCGGAGTCCAGTATCGCCACGCCGTAGTTGCCCTGCGCGTATGCCTGCCTGGCAGTGGTTATGTAGAGGTTGTTCCCATAAGATGCAGCCCTGCTTATCCTGCTGAGGGAGGTCGCCTTGAGCCCCTGCGAGAACGAGACCGCTGTGCCTGTTGAGTTGGATGTGAGCCCGTAGAGAATATTTGCCGCGTTGCACCATCCGCTCGCCTGTCCGGCAAGGTAGATGTTATCGAGCACCTCGTCGGTCTCGAGGCTGGTGGAGTTGAATGCCTCTATTGATGCGTTCACTGTGTAGTTGGCCCAGTACTGCCTAAGCTCGCCGCTCATCACGTACTCGTAGTTGGTCGATGTGAGCTGCGGTGGCATCAGTGAGCTGCAGTAGCTCTGCACACCCGTGGCAGTGGCTAGCGCGGAAGGTATGCTGGTGTCGTGGTGCGCGAAGTAGAAGCTGTTTATGTAGTTCAGGAACGCAATGTTCGCTGCTGCGTACAGATAGCCCTTGCCTCCCACCTGCTCGCTCTGGTTCAGCACCATCGCGAGCTGCGAGGATATGTGGGCGAAGCTGCTGTCCGAACTAAGGAGTGCTATCTCGGCGCTTCCGAGATCGAAGGTCTTGTTGAGCAGTGTGCCGAATGTGCTCATGTTGCAGCCGTTTGAGCATGTCGTGGTTGCCTGAGGCAGCTGGCTGGGATAGTAGTTGACGAACGGCATGTAAGTTACCACGCCAGAGAGGTTGGGGCTCTTGCCGAAGGCGTATGCGTACGCCTGCGATATGTTGGCGACCTCTATGAGCGGCACCCCGGTATTCGCCTGCACCAGCGCGTAAAGCATGTTCTCAGCGCTGCCCTGCGGGGCCGATGGGACCAGCACGAAGGAGGCTCCCGCATTACCTGCGGCGGTGACCTTGTCGTATATTCCGCCAACCGCCCCTATGCTGCCATCCTGTGATATGGTGCCTGTTATTATCATGCCGCTGTTGAGATGCTTGTGGCTCAGTGCGGATATGGCGAGCAGGGTCATCGCGGCTCCTGCACTCGGACCCGAGACATTGCCGCCAGGCGAGTTTATGTAATAGGAGTAATTGTAATTGGAGTAGTTGAGCCCGAGATATGTCGCGGCGTACTGCGCAGCTGTCGTGGCGGACTGCGTTGTGCTTGACTGCACCACAGCAGGGCCGGTTATGATCACGTTGCCTGTACCATTGGATACGGTGAGATTTATCGGTGTAAGGTTGCCGGTGTTGTTGGTGGTGTCAACGGCCAGGGCATTTATCCCTGATGAGCCCACAACGGCTGCGAACGAGTATGCGGATGATAGCAGAATCGTGAGTCCGATTGTAAGCAGTAGCAGTCTTCTCATTTTATCACAACAGTATAGCAATCAAGCTATAAATATTTTGGGTTAGGCCGCGTTTTCGAACCTTGTGGAGCCGCCCCACAGCCTCTCGAACCACATCTCGGCGTCCTTGTGCTTGATCGAGACTATGTGCTCGTTCTTCCTGTTTATTATGTTGAGCGGGGGAATCTTGTAGGCCTTGCTGTCGTCGAGTATCATTCGCTCGTGCTGCCTGTGGGCCTCGCTCTCCTTGATTATCCTGAGCTCGAACTCGACGTTCTGGTTTGCCAGCTCCGCCTTGAAGTCGTTATACGCCCTGGCGAAGTCGTCGCCCAGCCTCTCCTTTGTAGTGAGTACGGATATCTTCTTGTAGGAGCCTGCGTTTCCGCTAACGAGCCTGGCCAGGTTCTCTATCGCCCTGGAGTCTATGTGCATGTCAAGTATCCTTATGTTGCCGCTCAGCTTCTTCATCAGCCTGTTGGAGATGATAAGCATGTTGGAGTAGGGCGTCTCTGGGTTTATCTGTATCGGAGAGGCCGACCTCTTCTGCACCTGCTTCTGCGACATGCTGAGAAGCCCAAGCGCTCCTGCCGCGAGCGCCAGTATGCCGCCTATGTACGGCAGGTAGTCGAAAACAGATATTGTGGGAGAGCTGAAGTTAAGCGCAAGCACGGATGCAAGTGCCATGTACGCTATAGCGCAGAATACCAGTGCCGCGCTGGTGAGCTTTAGGTATGACTTGGAGAATATCCATAGCACGCCTATCGCGGTCATCACTATAGAGAATGGGAACATTATGTAGACTAGGGACAGGGCAAGCGAGATGGCTGAGACTTGGGATATCAGCGAGACTATGCCGGCGCTGGGGGTTATGTTGTAGGCGTTGACCGTGCTGGATATCCCGTAGTAAAATCCTATAGCAAAGGAGAGGTGCTCAGTGAAGTAGAATACCGAGAGCAGGGTGATCAATCCTCCTGCAAGGGCCAGTATGCTCACTGTCCTCCAGTCCTTAAAGTCCATGGTAGTATTTGGAGGCAGATTAATAAAACCTCCACTGTCAGAGCATTGAGGCCCCGAAATAGATACCGAGGGCTATGGCTATGCCGAGAAGGAGCGGAGGTATGGCCGGGAGGGCCCTCATGTACTTTTTGAGTATCGCCATGGTGATTATCAGCCCGAGCACGCCGCCGGCTGCGACCACCAGGCTCAGGGTGAAGCTCATGTCCACCTTGTACGCGGACACGGCAACCATGAGCGGCATCGCAAGGTCGCCGTTGCCCAGTCCGCTTCTTGCGGAGACCGGAGCCATGCCCTCCTTTGCGAGGGAGGCGCCGAGGCCGCCCTGCTTCATCAGGAGGGGCCTGTCCTTGTTGTACTCGGCCAGCTGAGCGCTGGTGAGCCCGCTAACAGGAACCGCCTTTATCTCGTCAGTCGTCACCATGAATGAGAGGTTGTTGCGCATCGCTATGTCAGCCAGGGCGACCATGTGTTTGGTCACGAACACCGCGATGAAATCGTATGCTGCCAGTATTACCATGAAGACTAGCGCGATGCCGAAGCTGAAGAGCGAGCCAAGAAGAAGGCCTGCCCCGACGCTTGCCACCATAGTGGTGGCGTTCCTCAGTCGGGGTATCTTCCTCTTCGCCAATACAAGCGCCGCGGCTCCGATCAACGCGGCGATGGAGTAGGGTGAGAGGCTGTTGCCGAATAGCGCGGCGTATGAGGATCCCCCGAAGAAGCCGAAGATTATCAGGAGCACTATGTACGCGCCTATGATTATAATTACGGCCTCAAGCGCCACCATCAGCTTGTCTCCACTGTAAACTTTCAGGATGACGAGCATGAGTATGGTTATGGCGATTATGTACGCAACGTAGAAGAATGCGTTGGCGGTAGTCGATATGGTCTGGTTGGCAAGCGTCTGAGTGTATCCGACCCCGTTGAAGAGAAGCGTGGAGATCGCAAGTCCGCCGAACTGCACAATCATAAACATTACGAGTATCTGCAACATCTGCCTATACTCTATAGTGCGCAACGGCAATTAACCACAGTGCTGATTGGCACTCAAGCTATTTATTACTGCAGATAGCCGCATCAAACCGAATCGGATTTGGTATCAGAAAGATCCTTCCGGTTGTATTTGTGATAGAGATAACCAGAGCCCACTTCTGTGAGCTTGAATCCGCCATTGCCAGCCACCAGCCCCTTATCGACTAATTTGGACAGCTTTTCTTTCAACGGATTGGTTGGAATCCCAGTAATAGCGCTTAGTTCGTGTATCCGCATTGGTTCGGCGTATGCGCCGGAAAGACTTTGGAGTATGTGCCTGTCTAACTTGTCAAGACTCTCCCTTCCCAATGTTTTTGTATCGGACATGATATGATTCTTTTTCGGGACTATTAAAAGCTTTTCACGTACTATTTGACCTGACGTTCATCTTTTGTGCACGTATGCAGAGGTCAGGATATCTTTGCGCTCCTCTTGGCCTTCTTCAGCATGTCCAAATCCTTGTATTTGAACTGCTTGCCCTGCACGGTCGTCCACTCTTCATCAAGACTTTCCCATGGAAATACATAGCATACGGGAGGAATACCTAGCTTTTTGCACTGTGCGGGAGTGAGCTTCTTGACTTCGTTAGTCAGCTTGCCGTAGAAAATAGCGTCAGCATAGTCGTTCTTCTGGTAAGAATAGTCCATATGGTCGGCAGCGTAGAGTATTGTGCAACCTGGAAATTGGTGCTTGAGGTCCTTCGCTGCAATTTCACCAGTGAGACCAAAGCAGTGGTTCCCTTCCACAAGCAATAGTGTGGGCTTGCGTGGCAGTCCCTTGCCGTTTGCAGACATAATCTTTCGCAGCTCCATTTTACCTTTCCCAAATAGGTAGTGATATTGAACAGGAATGGTTCTGAGCAGATTGAACCTATAGCCCAAATAGGCGCCAGCAACGCTGCCTCCTCTCAATATTGGGACTACTGCATCTATCTTTATCTTGTGCCTGTTTGTATAGGAATTTATCTTGGTGTAAAGACCTTCCAGCTCCTTGCCGTATTCAGCCCATGAAAGCTGTTTGAAATCGCTCTTGCTATATTTTGGAAGATAGGACATTGCACCAACACTTAACCTGCTGAGTCAGCGAATATAAGCTTTTCTAATTCACTGTGGTTTTTTATCATTGGCAAGCTCTACGCAAACTTTTTCGTAGAGGTACTTGAATTCTTCCGTGTCTATCTTCCTGCCCGCGGTGAGCATGAACTCTTCCTTCATCCCCGGCTTCATCCTTGCGGAATACGCCCTTAGCAACAGTATGTAGTCCAATGTGTCGGCCTGGTGCACCAGCTTTGCCTCTGCGCTTTCGCCAAGCAGGTACTCTTTCGCTACTTCGTGCAGATACTCTCCGTCTTCTTTAGGGAGTAGAGCCAGGATCTTGGCGGTATTCTCTTCCTCGATTTTCTTTTTGCTGCTGTTGTCAATTACCTGGTCAGACTCGTTGAACCTGGTCGCGATATCGCCGGTGAAGACCTCGTTGAGGTCGTGTATCAGCGCCATCAGCATGCACTTGTTCGCGTCCAGCCCCATATGCCTGGCCATAAGGAAGGACGTGAGAGCCGTGCTGAACGAGTGGTCTCCCACATGCTCCGGGTTCCTCACCTCGCTTATCACCCAGCCCGTGCGGTCTATGCCCTTCAGCTTTATGGCGAGGCGCAAGAAGTCGTCAAGCCTGTCCAGATTTGCCTCGTCCACCAGTCTACACCGATTATAGTTGAAGCGCCCGGGGTGGGAATCGAACCCACAGAAGCCATTACTAGCTAAACAGCTTAGCAGGCTGCCGCCATACCACTAGGCGACCCGGGCACGTAAGTTTATTGCGCCCAACATTTATAATCCAGCGTAGTGGCAGGGGCCGATTCTGCATCATAAGCCACTGACGGGTTAACTGCACCACAGCTCCACTCTGTATCTTAAGAGCACAGCCAAAACATGCTTAAGGTTGCTCCTTCCGGCCTGGCCTGGTTCGCGTATCCGACTGCCACCTAAGGCAAAGCTTCGACGCCTAAGTGCAGGCCCGGCAGCGTAT
>DATLRT010000001.1:0-35788 GCA_035534575.1 Candidatus Acidiferrales bacterium | reverse complement strand
ACGGCTTTGTAATCTTTATCAAGGGCGCAAAGGAAGGCGACAAGGTAAAGGTCAGGATAACTGACGTAAAGGCCAGATTTGCGGTTGGAGAGATAATCTCCTAATCCCTTACTTTTTCTTTTTTATTTTTTAATATTTTTTATTGCTTTTAACTCAGCTTCGGCTCTGGACGGCAGTGCTATATAGCTTGCCCGGCCAAATTCATCTGGTGCGTTGATGCAGGTAGGCAGGGGAAACATAGAGGCGATTGTCAGCCTGAGAACCAAGGAGGAGGCAGCGCTTGCCACCTTGGAACGCCGCGGAGATATAGGCGGCAGGAGGACAGCGAGAGAGTATGCCGATTTCCTTGATAAGCAGGCCGTACTCTGGATAAAGAGGGGCGCAGAGGACGTGGTGGGCGCCATAGTGGAAAGCAAGTTCGTGCGTGAAGAGACGCTGAACCTGATTCTGGCGGACAGGGCAATGAAGTCCCTTCACCCGCAGGTAAGGGCCGCACTCAACTCGCTGAGCAGCGGAGTTATGATAAAGGAGAGCGGCGAGCCCGAGAAATTCCAGGCGTACCGTGAGGAGCAGGTACCGGTCATCCAGACTGTGCACCACAGCGCAGGGCCGGTCAAGACGGATGTTAAGATACTGCGCGGCATGGAGAGCGATGCCTACGCAAGGCTTGCCGATGGAGTTGAGGCTATAAGGAAGTTTGCAGTTGAGAACGGAAGGGCGCCGACCATAATGGAGGCGGGAAACAAGCTCGGGCTGATAGAGCTGATATCGGACGTTGCGGGAGGCAGGTTCAGGGGAAGGTTGGGTGGCGACAAGTTTGAGAACCTCCTTGATTACGCGATAAGGGCAAAGACGGCTGCTGACCTCTTTAAGAGACAGGACGCGCCAGCGAAGGCGGCTCCCAAGGTTGTTGAGGCTCTCGTGGATGTTGTGGAGGAGAAAAGCCCGTTTGAGCTGGCTGTCGCCGCAATATTCGATTCCAACTGGAAGAGGCTCAGGCAGATGAGCGTAATGGATGCGATAAGCGACATAAGGGAGAAGGAGATCCATGCGATTGCCGGCAAGAGCAACAGCGTGTGGTACTCCGCTTATCTGGACGTCTGCGCCCTGATATGGATTGAGGCAGGCGAGAGCCGCGTGATGCTTGCAATAGTTGAGAACAGGTTCATCAGCCCTGCCACTGCGGAGAGGATACTGGATTCCAAAAACAAGTACATATCGGGGAACAGGGACATTGTAAAGATTCTTCACGACAATGAGGATATGCCCGCGGATATACGAGCAAAGGCGGAGAGGGCACTGGAAAGGTTCACTGAACCGTACACGCAGAAGAAGTACATAGTTCCCGGCAAGTGATCAGGAGTCAAGCATCTCAAGCACCGCCTTGGTGTCGGATAGGTCGTCTAGGGGAAACTCGGCGCCCAATGATGCCAGCTCGGATGCCGAGTGCCTCTTTGTCCCTGTCGCTATGATCCTGAGCCCGGCCGCATGCGCGCCCTCAACATCGTAAGGAGTGTCTCCGAAGTACATTATCTCCCTGCTCGTTATCTCGCCGAACTTCTCCCTGTACTTGTGTAGTGCTACCTGTATCAGCTCGTTCCTGTTCATTATCTGATCTCCGAAGGAGCCCAGGTCGAACATCTCGAATATGCCTGCCCTCTCCAGCTTTATCCTCGCCATCGCGGTTGTACCGCCTGTGACCAAGACAAGCTTTACTTCCTTTTCCTTGAGCTCGGTTAACAGAGCCAATACGCCAGGCCTTAGTGTTATCTTCTCTGTTGCCTTGGTGCTCTCTACGTACTCCAGCTCCGCATCCATTACCTTGTCTATGTTTTGCATGTAGACCGCCTCCTTGACCCCACAGCGTATTGCCAGATACTTGGCAGTCCCAGGGTCGTTTAGCCCTGTTGGGGCCACCACGTCGGGCTTGAGATCCACCCCGAATACCTTCTTCAGCCCGTATTGGAACCTTCCGTGGAACGAGCCGTCCTCTATGAGCGTTCCGTCCACGTCAAAGAGGGCGAGCTTAATCATGCTCACACCAGGTCAAGCGCCGATGCCATGAATGGAAGTATTATCGTCACGTCACCGTCAACTGTGACATACTTCGCCTTCTCCTTTATCTTGCCCCACGAGACCGCCTCGGTGAGCCTTGCCCCGGATAGGCTTCCATCGTACTGGCTTGCAGTGGTGATATAGACCGCGTAGTCCAGCCCTCCTTTAAACTGATTCCACCATATGACGTGGTGCTTGCTTACGCCTCCTCCCATCATTAGCGCGCCGGTTATCTTGTTATCGAAGCTTATATTGCTCAGCTCAAGCTCGTCCTTTATCAGGTTGAGCTTGAAATCGTGGTCCTGTGAGAATATCGTGAGCTGCGTCCCGAATGCACTGTCGAGTATGCCAGGCACGTAGATAGGAATGTTATTGAGGTAGGCCTGCCTGATTATGCTGCCCTCATCGGTTATCCTCTTCCCGAACTCCTTTATTATCTCGGACGCGCTCCACTCGGTCTTGTGGCCCTTTTCCGCATAAACTTCCTTCATGACCTTCAGGAAAACGTCCTCGAGCTTGTTGCCGTATTGCTCCGTTCCTATGAACACGTTGCCCAGCCTATAGATGCCCTTCTTGTGCAGCTCGGTGTCGTCAGCGTTGAAGGTTCCCATGCTGTACTTGCCCCCGAATGCCCTCGCTATGTCGTGGTCAAGAGTGCCCCCGGTCGTCATTATCGCGTCGAAGTACTTTGTCATGCTCGCCAGCACTCCCCTCAGTCCTGTTGAGACCACGTCCGCAGGAAAAGAGAGGTAGTTGAAGGAGTCCTTGTCCTTGAGCATTCGGTCGGTTATGTCTATCCCCTCGACCATGTGCTGGCCCGAGAATCCGCCCATCTTGCTCATTGACTTTATGAGATCGGCAACCTTCATTCCCTTCTTCAGCTTTATGTCCACCAAATCCTCGGATAGGATCTCATTCTTAGTTGCCATGTTATCACTTGCAGTAGTTATCAGATAATTTACTGATTTTGACATTTTTATAGCCTTCCAATGAAGCACGGTTATGGCGTTGCGACATAAAATAAGGGACCATTTAATCGAGATACATTTTTATCCTTTTACTTGCATATAGTTGGTGCGACTGGTGATTTGATGGCTGAAGTAATGAGTGCGGACGACGAGGAGATATTGCGCTTTATAGAAAGTGCAAAGCCGAAGATTTACGTTATTGGAACGGGAGGGAGCGGCAGCAACACGGTGTCGAGGCTGCAGGCAGTCGGGGTTCAGGGTGCGATGCTTATCGCGATGAACACGGATGCCGCCCACCTGGTTAAGACAAAGTCCGAAAGGAAGCTGCTTCTGGGAAAGAAGCTCACAAGGGGGCTCGGAGCGGGAAGCGACATACGAGTCGGAGAGGATGCCGCGGTAGAGAGCAAGGAGGAGATAAAGCACCTGCTCGGAGACGCGCACCTGGTATTCATAACATGCGGACTCGGAGGCGGAACTGGAACAGGCTCCATAGCCACCATAGCGCAGACAGCGAAGGACGCCGGAGCGCTCACTGTCGCGATAGTCACTCTGCCGTTCACAAGCGAGGGTAAGGCACGTATGAGGAACGCTCTGGAGGGCCTTGCTAAGCTGAAGAGGGTAACTGACACGGTCATAATTATACACAACGACAAGCTGCTCAGCGTTGCTCCTGACCTGCCGCTCAACATGGCATTCAGGGTCAGTGACGAGGTGCTTGCCAGCGCGACCAAGGGAATAGTGGAGATGGTCACAAAGCCGGGAATGGTCAACATCGACTTTGCCGACCTTAGGACCGTGCTCAAGGACTCAGGCTATGCAGTGATAGGAACTGGAGAGGGAATAGCGACCAACGGCGGCACAAGCAGGGCAGTAGTGGCGCTTGAGAACGCGATAAAGAGCCCGATGCTCGATGCCGACCTCTCTAACGCGAAGAAGGCGGTGATAAACATTGTCGGAGGCGAGAGCCTGACGTTGAGGGAGGCCGAGACTGTATTCCAGGACGTGTCCGGAAGGATAAGCAGCGACGCTCTCCTGAAGTGGGGCGCAAGGATAGATCCCGACATGCAGAAGGACGCCCTGCGAGTTATGCTAGTCATAAGCGGGGTTGAGTTTCCTGAGTATTCCCAAGAGGGAATATCGAAGAGGCTCAAGGAGATAGAGGAGATCGACCTCGACCAGATGTTCGAGGAAGAGGAATTGGGGAAGAAATAGTGCTCCGATGGTCCGCATAAGCATCTCGTTCAAGAGAAGCCTGACCGGAGGTTCGGGAACCATATCGGTGGACGGGAGCGAGATTGGCGCAGTGAGCGTGAAGCTCCTGTCGATAGAGTATACTGAGAACGGCGCCACTGTGTTCAAATTGAACAGGGGTAACGGAATCTACGTTCGCGACCCTTCTGGAAAGTGCCTATACCAGGTGTGGAAGGCTGGAGGAGTGGTAGGGCTGGTTGAGCCTTTGATACTGTTGCCATACGAGGTGTGGGACAGCGAGTGCAAGAAGATGTTGGCAAGGCTGAAGAAGGGGGCTAACCTCATTCAGGATTCGGAGGGAAAAACTCTAGCGACGGTTACGGATGAGGGAAGCGGCACGGTGTCCATGGACTTCAATGAGATTGATAAGAGGCTCGCCACGGTGATAATGATAATGTGGCGAGTATTTGTCTAGCTACTTCCTCTTCTTCGTCATCGACTCCTTTATCATCTTCTTTGCGTCCTCAGCTCCCAGCCATCCCTTAGTCTTTATCCACTTGTTGGGCTCGAGCTCCTTGTAGTGGTCGAAGAAGTGAGTGACCTTGTTCCTGAACGGCTCAGGAAGATGTGTTGCGTCCTTAATGCCCGCGAAGAACGGGTTGACCTTCGCCTTTGGAACCGCGATAATCTTGTTGTCTATTCCCTCTTCGTCCTCCATCCTGAGGACACCTATCGGCACTACCTCTATGTAGCTGCCGGGCTGCAGTGGTATGTCGCTCATCACCATAATGTCAAGCGGGTCGCCGTCCTTGCCGAGCGTGCCTGGTATGAAACCGTAGTTGGCAGGGTAGCTCATCGATGTGTAAAGGAACCTGTCCACCTTGAGGACATCGTTCTCCATATCGTACTCGTACTTGATGCTCGACCCCATCGGAATCTCTATGAACGCATTGACAACTTCCGGCGCTTCCTTTCCTGCTGTGAGTTTCATGTTTTCACCTGATACTGAATGTGATACAAGCTATTTCTTACTTTCCTTCTTCTCCGCAAGAACCTCGGCCACCTCCGCAACTCCCCTCAGCACTATGTACAGGACAAGCACCGCAATCAGCACGTACCCTATCCAAAGAGGGTAGTTGGAGACGTAGACAAGCATGAGGTAGGAGAAGGTCACAAACTTCACCACGTTGATTCCGCTCCTAGCGATGTTGGAGGAGTAGACAGCCCTGCCTATCCAGGTCCTCATCTTCGATGATGTGCCCTTTGCTCCCATGAAGGCGTCTGTTATCGAGTGCCTGACTATGATTATCAGTATGACGAACAGAGGGACTATGTGTATGAAGAGGAAGAGCACCCACAAGGCGTATTCTGTTATCCTGTCGCCCGCTATGTCTATCCTGGGCCCGAACGGGAAGCTCTTGCCCACGCTCTGCTTCATCTCGCTTATCTTCTTGGCGTTGGTGTGGTCGCCGAGTGCGTAGTGGAGGTACTCCATCAGCCTTATCTTCCCCTTGCTCTGCTGGCTCAATGCAAGATAACCGTCCACGCCGTCAAGGGCAACGGATATTGCGAACAGCACTATCGGTATGATTGGGTTTACCTTGAGTATGACCAGGTAAAGAGCAACGAACAGTATCAGAAGGCGTATGACCGTAGCCTTGTCAGCGTCTCTCATGTTAGCACGATAATTAGTATGCTACGTAAGGGTTTATATTGTTGCGGCACGTATAGCAATCAATAAAGGAAGGAGAGTGGAAGCATGGCAATTTCTCTGCAGAACCCGCATCACCAGAAGATAGTCCTAGTGCTAGTTATGCTGGGAGGAATGATGGCCGCCATCGACTCCACCATAGTGATACTAGCGCTGCCGAGCATAATACCGAGCCTTCACTCAAACCTGGCCACCGCCATCTGGGTCATACTCGCGTACATACTGGTACTCGCAATCTTCACCACCCAACTGGGCAAGCTGGGAGACCTCTACGGCAGGGCGAAGATATTCAACTACGGAATGCTGGTATTCGGGATAAGCTCGCTGTTCTGCGGGCTCGCGTTCAACGACCTTATGCTGATCATAGGCAGGATTGTGCAGGCGGTTGGAGGGGCCATGATGCAGGCAACTTCCAGCGCCATAATAGCGGACACCTTCCCGAGGGAAAAGCTCGGCGGAACTTATGGAATCATCACCGTGGGCTTCACAGTAGGAGCCATACTTGGAGTGGTGCTTGGAGGCGCGATAACCACGTTCTTCGGATGGCCGGCCATATTCCTGATAAACGTACCGATAGGCATAGTGGGATTCGCGCTGGGCATGAAGTACCTCAGGGACGCGAGGATACACGAGGGCAAGATAGAGTTCAAGGGTATGGCGTTGCTTGCCGTGCTGCTCTTCCTGCTCTCCTTCGGCTCCATAAGCATAGCCGCACAGGGGTTCGCCCCTCTTGAGCTGGGTATGATAGTAGTGGGATTCGCTCTGGTGCCCGTCTACCTTTACATGGAGAAGAAGAGCAAGAACCCGACCATAGACCTCAAGCTGTTCAAGAACCGCATGCTCTCCCACTCGCTGCTGGCCAACTTCTTCCAGAGCCTGGGCTTCCTTGCGGTGTTCTTCATACTGATAATGTACCTTCAGGGCGTGCGCGGTCTCTCGCCGCTTAACTCCTCGGTGTTCCTGATTCCAGGATTCGCGATAAGCGCGATACTCGCGCCGTTCACCGGCAGGCTTGCGGACAAGCACGGGGCACGGGTGATGGCCACGCTGGGCATAGCGCTGATGTGCGTCTCGATATTCATCTACCTCAACCTTCAGGCAGATACGCCGCTGTACTGGATACTGATAGGCTCTGGAATAACCGGAGTGGGCGGCTCGATGTTCTGGCCTGCCAACAACACCGCGATAATGAAGGCATCGAAGGAGTACGCCTACGGCGTCATTTCGGGGGTATCCAGGACGCTCACGAACATAGGCATGCTGCTAAGCTACACGATTGCGCTTGCGGCCGCTGGCGCATTTATACCGAGGGCCCTCGCTCTCCAGCTGTTCGTGGGCACGATAGGACCCGGAAAGATATCGGCTGCCTTCGTAACGGGAGTGCACGCATCCATGGCGATATCACTTGTGCTTCTCATAATCGCTGGCATCTTCTCAGCCATGAGGGGCAAGGCCGGAGAGACAGAGTAGCCAGCTGCTGAAGCTTCCATCCGTGACCGATGAGGCGCTGAAGAGAGTTATCCCTTCTATCTTCTGATACTCCGCAATCCTCGAGTCGTTTACAAACACTATCACGCTGCCGTACTCCGCCTTCCTTTTCTCAATCATCCTTGCGGTCTCATCAAAGTTCTTCCTTCCGGTCTCGTACTCGATGGCTGTCTTCTTGCCGTTTAGGTAGCAGACTGCGTCTGGACCCTTAGAGTTGTCCATTATGTAGTTTCTTACTCCTGAAGCGTCGAGAACCGCGATTATCTTCCTTACGTAAACCTCGTGCTCTATGCTCAACGACGCCTTCGACCTCATCAGCCACCTCTCTTTTTCCGCGCCGCTATCCACCTCAAAAGATGAGAGCGTGCACGCTTCCACCTGCTTGTCAATCGCGGTGCTGTCAGTGTGGCCCAACTTTCTTTTCAGCTCCTCGGATAAGATTGGATGCTCGGTCAATTGCGCCATCAGCGCAGAGTCGTCTTGCTTGACTGGCTTCTGCCGCTCGGGGAGGTTGGTCCTGAAGACCGTTGGCGCCCTTATGCTGGTGCTTATCACCATCGCCTCGTGCTTCTTCAGATGGCCGAGCCTCGCCATCACCGCCTGCGTCTTTGCGCTGTCTCCGTGTGCTATCAGCCTGGATGTGTAAGCCACCTCCTGAGGTTCCCTCGCGTAGAACGCTATGAACGTGGAGGCGTTTGCGGTTATCTGACGGTTCAGCCTACCCGCCGCGTGCGTCACCACTACGACGCCCATGCCGTATTTCCTCCCCTCCTCTATCATCTTGGTTATCTCAGTCCCCTCGTCCGTGTTGCTTATGAGGAACTGGGCCTCGTCTATCATCATGTAAAGCCGCACGCCGTCATCGATGCCGCTTTCGTGCATTGTGGAGTAGAGCCTCTTTAGCAGCTCGGTGATGTAGATCATCCTGCCCTCCGAGCTCTTCATCTTTGAGAGTGAGAACGAGTTTATGCCCTTTGCCAGCGCGCTTATCTGGATGGCGTTGCCGTTGAAAGCCGGCGTGTTGAGCAGCGACATTCGATCCCTCAGATGGACCAATGTGTTGGTCTCAGAAGCCGACTTGGAGTTTGAGATGAAGATGTTGAGCTCAGCTATCAGGTCCCTTATAGTGGGATTTGACTTGAGCTCCCTTGAGTTCCTGTTCACCGCCCCGAACTTCCTGTATGTGTACCACAGGCACTCGCTCAGCTTTGTGGCCTGTATGTATCCCAGCGCGTACGTGTTGCGGAACAGCGAGGTGAGCTCCGAGGTGCGCTCTCCCACCGTGGCCCCGTCAAGGTCGAGCAGGTTTATCCCGGAGTAAGCAGCGTCGTGCACCGCCCCTCCTAGCGCTTGTATCATGGCTCCGTGCTCGCCATGCGGATCGAAGATTATGGCAGACAGCCCTCCTCGCTTTATGTCAGAGAGCAGGGACCTGAACAGCGTGCTCTTGCCGAACCCGCTCATCCCGGTTATGATTATGTGGGGATTCGCCTCTGTTGCGGGGTCTATGGATATGTTGCCCTTCCTCTTTCTCCAGGAGTAGTGCATCTCCGCCTCTACCCTGGGGTTTGGGCCTGACCTGTATGTGAAAGCCTTGTGGAACGCTAGAGTGAAGAGCGCGGTGCCCAAGTTGAGCCTGAATCCCGCCACCACTTTCGCATTTCTGCTGAATAGTTTTTGCAGTGTTTTGAGTATCAAATTCATGGAATCGCCTGTTGTCGAAAGGTTTAAATCGGAGTAAACACAATCATTATGGGGATAGGAAGGACGGTGGAAAAGGACGGTAGCTTATGTCGGATATAACCGCCACCAAGAGCACGGGAGAACATGCATTGCCTAGGCTCGCCGATATGCACCATAGCGCTGAGCTGCTGAGGCACTACAAGAGCAAGTGGGAGTACTACTGGAGGCGCGAGCCGGAGGGATACAGGTGCAAGGACACGGCACAGTTCATAAGGGACAATAACTTCTCCGAGCACCTCGTGGTTGAGCTGGGCTGCGGCGACAGGGGGCTGGACGCAAAGGGTGCGCTGGGCGAGAGGTATGTGGGTGTTGACGTATCAAGGACCGCGCTGAAGAACGCGAAGAAGGTAGACCCTAGGGCAAACTTCATAAACGCGGACATGCGCATGCTGCCATTCAGGGATGATATCGTAGACGTGTTGATCTCTTTCGAAACCATGCACATATTGGGATACGAAGTTCACGCTGCGGTGAAGGAGATTGGACGGGTAACAAAGGGGCTGGCCATATTCGAGTTGAGCGACAGAAGGGCGGTGCCGGAGGATTTTGCGATGAACCGGGTCAAGGGTCAGATATCGATGGCGATTGAGATGGATTGCTGCCTGGCTATGGTGCCCAAGAATAAAGATGAGAGGGAGTACATGTCGCTTTACTTCACCGCCGACTCGGCAAAGTCGCTGGCAGAGGGGGCGGGCTTCAAGAAGGTGGTGACGCGGCAGATAGAGGTTGCGAGCAGGAGGCTTGACACCGTGCCCATGATTGAGGTATTCGCGGCGAAGCAGGATGACATGATAGAGGTAGTGTGAGACTATGGCATTTGTGAATCTGAGCGGCAAGATGATGAGCGCACCGGTCAGCATGTGCGGGATGAGCCAGACTGGGGGAAGGCTGAAGGCGGACAAGAGTTACTGGGAGGAGCAGTGGAACCAGTGCCCTGACGAGCTGCGTTGCTTCCCTGCATCCAGAACGGTGGAGTGCATGAGCCTGCAGCATTCCAAGGTGCTTGATGTGGGATGTGGCGACAGCAAGGACGATCTGAAGCTGAACAGCCACTTCATCGGAGGCGACATATCTTACAGGGCCGCAAGGGAGGCCAAGCGCAACAACCCCGATGCGCAGTTCATGAACCTCGAGGCGACCCATCTTCCCTTCAGCCAGGGCGCCTTTAAGGTAGTGACCTCGCACGAGGTGATCATACACCAGGGGATGAACACCTACAAGGCGCTGTCAGAGATGTCCAGGGTCGCGGAGGACGGGATAGTGTTCACCGTCCGCCACCAGGACATGATAGAGGAGTGCCGGACGCTTAACCGCGGCAAGGGCAAGCTGCATACGGTGCAGTTCGATTTCTGCAGGGCGCTAATGAGGCAGGAGAGGAGCAGGGGCCTTTTCAGGAAGCCGGAGTTCGGAGACCTGAGCTCCGACATTTGTTGGCTCTTTTTCGAGCAGAAAGGGATAACTAACTTGTTGAGACGAATGGGCTTCGAGCAAATACAGGTATCCAGATTGGGCGACGATGGGAGAGATGGCCTTAAAACGCTGGACAAGAATAGCGGCGAGGATACCCACCTTATGGAGGTGTATGCCTTCAAGGAGGGAGTGAAAATGGAATTTGAGCAGTAGCGTGATTAGTTGACAAGTGCTGAAACCAACGTAGGCAGGAATGCGGAGCCAGGCTCCGAGATAGACCCGACCTATAGGAAGAGTTTCGGCAGCCTGAGAGTCGACAAGAGCGGTTGGGACTCCAACTGGCAGAATGATCCTGAGCAGTACAGGGGCTCGCGCATGTCAAAGTTCATGGAGGTCATGGGCATAAAGAGGTCCATGATACTGGAGGTTGGGTGCGGCGACAGGCTGATTGACCCGAAGGGCACGCTTAAGGGAAACTATGTGGGCGGCGACCTATCCCTGAATTCGGTCAGAACCGCATCGAAAACTCACGACGCCTCCAACTTCCTGAATCTGGAGGCCACGCGTCTGCCCTTCAGGGACGGGTCGTTCCTCACCGTTGTATCGATAATGACGATGCACCACTACGGACCCGACGCGCTTGCGGCGATAGGGGAGATGATGCGCGTCTCTTCCAGGTTCGTGATGTTCACCGTGGAACACGAGGAGAACATACAGAAATTGCTGGACATGCCCCGCAAGACCGACAGCGCCTACGAGAGAGTGAGGGTAGGCGGATTCGAAGCCGTGGCGCAGAGGGACACCAAGAGCGGTAAGCTCGATATGGACGGGATTAGGCTTTTCTTCAATGTCGAGAACATGGAGCGGCATATGAAGCAGGTAGGATTCAAGAAGGTCAGGGGGCTGTTGAGATACGACATAAACGACGGCGAGGGCACCAGCTTCTTCCCGAAGAATCCGGATGACAAACCGAGCATTATAGAAGTATTAGCTGAGAAATAGATAGTGGTCAGATGGCCAACGAGGAAGACGAGATAGTCGACATATTCGACAGGGACATGAACCCACTAGGCGTTGCCAGCAGGAGGGTTGCCCACGAGTATGCGCTCTGGCACAAGAGCTTCGACTGTTTCGTCGTGTCCGCAGCCAATGGGGGACAGGTGCTCCTGCAGAGGAGGGGCTCCAAGAAGACGCTTTACCCGAACCTCCTTGACGCCACGTCGTCGGGCCACTACACCAGCGGCGAGGGCTCTGAGGCGGCGGTCAGGGAGATAGAGGAGGAGCTTGGTGTGAAGGTGGCTTTCGAGGATTTGGTGCCATTGGGGATAAGGCTAGACCTCTCAAGGCACCACACATCGTTTGCCGACATATTCATGCTCAGGAGGGATGCGGGGCTGATGGATTACAGCCCGAGCGTGGCCGAGATAGATGGGATAGCGGCGGTCGGGATAAAGGAGGGTCTCGAGCTGCTCTCAGGCAAGATCAACGAGATACGCGTGCGGAGCACGGAGCTGGATTCCAAGTCAGGCAAGTGGTCCGAGAAGGAAATAACGATAACAAAGATGGATTTCATCTACTACGTTGACAACTACTTCTACAAGGTCTTCGTTGCGGCGGAGAGGTTCATGGAGGGCAGGAAGATGCTGCCGATATGAGCCTACCAAATGAATATATATCCTAACGGACACAACTCTATTACCTATGCCAGGGTGGCAGAATCCGGTTAACGCGCCGGTCTTGAATTTTGAAAATCTCAAGAGCTGATCAGTGATGCAAACAGGCCAACCGGTGCCCGCAAGGGCTTTTGGGTTCAAATCCCAACCCTGGCGTAACGATTAACGTGCTTGCGATGAGGCTGATAACGCTTAACACCTGGGCAGGGAAACTTTACCCCGAGCTTAGCCGCTTCATCGCAGGCCGCTCGAAGAGCGTGGACATATTCTGCTTCCAGGAGATGCTTGACGGGAAGGGCCCTATGGACTCCTGGGAGGGAGCGGTGCCTGACCTCTATGACAGGATGGCGGAAATCCTGCCTGCATTCGGGGGGTGCGTAGGTGAGATGTACACAACGCTTGGCGAGAGGCTCGCGATATTCGCCTCGGATAAGATTAGCGTGACAGACAGCGGCGAGATGGAGCTGTGCGAGGTGAGGGAGATGGAGTTTGAGGGCAGGACATTCGGGGTGGGCTCGAAGCTGCAGTGGATAGGATTCATGAAGGACGGAAGAGCCTTCACGGTTGCCAACGTCCACGGCTTCTGGACCCCCGCAAGCAAGAGCGATATCCCGGAGAGGTTACTCCAATCGGAAAGGGCGCTGAAATTCTTTGCCGATAGGGGTGGCGAGGGCATACTGTGCGGCGACCTCAACCTCGCTGCCGATACGGAGAGCGTCCACATGCTTGAGGCGAGGATGAGGAATCTCGTGATTGAGCATAAGGTGCCCACCACCCGCAACAGGTTTACCCCGGAGGTGGCGGGGAGGTTTGCAGACTACATCTTTATATCCAAGGGAGTAAGGGAGAACTCTTTTGAGGCGCTGCAGGACGAGGTCTCGGACCATCTTCCCCTGCTGCTCGATTTCGATTGACTCGGAGTTAGGGATTATAAGCCTTAGAGCCGAAATAGCATTGGTGGGAGGATGAACCTGAGGGGAAACATCGTGATCATAACTGGCGGAGCCACCGGGCTAGGCTTTGCGCTTGCTGAGAGGCTCGTCGCAATGGGCAACGAGGTCATCATCTGTGGCAGGAGGCAGGCCAGCCTTGACGCGGCAAAGCAGAAACTTCCCGCGCTGCACACGAGGGTCTGCGACATCGCTGACGAGCAGAGCCGAAGGGAGTTCTGCGAGTGGGTGGAGTCGATATTCCCCAACGTCAACATACTGATAAACAACGCCGGAGTGCAGAGGAAGGTTGACCTGAAGGCGGGCACCGGCGCGCTGATAAACGACAACGACGAGGTGGAGATAAACCTCAAGGCGCAGATATACCTTGCGGAGAGGTTCATGCCGCTTCTGCTGAAGAGAAAGGAGTCGGCTATAGTTAACGTATCATCGGGCCTGGGCTTCGTCCCCATAGCCGCATTCCCCGTGTACTGCGCGACCAAGGCGGCAATACACTCGTTCACAACGTCGCTCAGGTACCAGCTTAGGGACACCTCACTGAGGGTGTTCGAGCTGATTCCGCCGATAATCTATGACACGGAGCTGAAGGGCAAGCCGCTGGAGAAGGCGGAATGGAACCTTTCGGCAAAGGAGGTCGCCGACGCGGCTATAGACGGGATGAGGCACGACCGGTACGAGATACCAGTAGGACCTTCAAAGGGCCTGGTGAACGCCACTGACGTGGAGAGGGAGCAAGCATTCAGGAACATGAACCACTGAGCGATTCGATGGAGTACAAGATGCTTGGCAGGACTAAGGAGAAGCTGCCGGTGATAGGGCTGGGCACTTGGTACCTCAATGTAAAGCCTGATGAGGAAATTAAGGCGCTACGATACGGATTGGACAATGGAGCTTTCGTAGACACCGCGGAGATGTACGGCACAGAGGAGCTGGTTAGTAGGGCGATAAGGGGTCGTAAGGCATTTGTAGCCACCAAGGTTTCGTCAAATCATTTCAGATATGACGAAGTGATAGCGGCCTGTGACGCAAGCCTGGATAGGTTGGGAGTTAAGCATATTGACCTGTATCAGCTGCACTGGCCCAACAGGAGGGTGCCTATATCTGAGACCATGTCGGCGATGGAGAAGCTCGTTGACGATGGGAAGATAAGGCACATCGGGGTGAGCAACTTCTCGGTGGAGGAGCTGATGGCGGCGCAGGACTCGATGAAGAGGCACGAGATAGTCTCGAACCAGGTGGAGTACAGCCTGCTGGTGAAGGACATAGAGGAGGAGCTTCTCGGATACTGTAGGAAGAACAAGGTCACCGTGATAGCCTACAGCCCTCTGGGGCATGGCGGGATGCTCAAGGATAAATTCAGCGGGCTCATGGAGATGCTTGAGGGGATTGGAGCTAAGCATGGGAAGAGCGGAGTCCAGGTTGCCCTGAACTGGCTCATCTCAAAGCCACAGGTAGTGGCCATACCAAAGGCGAGCACGGTGGAGCACGTCAAGGAGATACTTGGCAGCGTCGGATGGTCGCTCAGCAAGAAGGAGACGGATATGATTGACGGCATCGACGGGTACAGCATGGTATCCCTTGAACGCAAATTGGGATTCGTGCTGAAGAACACGGGCGCATGGGCCGGCCTGGCGACCAAGCGCTATGGCGGAACAGGAAAAAAGAAGGAGAGCTGATTATCTCTTCATCATCTTCATGAGCAAGTTGTCTCCGCTCCCTATAAGGGCTAGGATGAGCTTCTCTTCATCGGCGTCGAACTCCACCGCCTCCCTCTTTATCTTCGCGATCTGTTTTATCGTTATGTTTATCCCAGAGTGCTGCGAGCGCTTAACTATCGTCTCGCTTGAATCAGGCTCATATGGCCCGAGTGTGGTGGCCACCTCAGGGTAGTCAATGTGTGCGGTTGGGTGATTCTCGTCCTCAGCCGCAGTGACCTTGATGCCGCAGTTGAGTATGTAGAGGGTGGTGTACATTATGTCCATCCTCTGGCGCCTGTACTCCTCCGTGTGTGTCGAGCTCGATTTCTTGTCGAACTCCCCACCGTAAAAGTAGTATGCGGTTGTTACAAAGCTGAGCGGATCCTCCTTTGCGGCCTTTGCCAGTCGGGAGGTGTACCTGCCGTGCTCCGTCTGGAGTATGGCTTCTACGGCAGCCATGTGGTAGCCAGTATGTTTTATGCCCTTGAGAATCTCGTCAACTGCCTTCATGTCCCCCATGTCGGATACGACCTTCCTCGCGCTTACTATCTCCGATGTTGTGATTTTAAACGCCTGCTCGTACCTTGCCTCAGGCGTGGGTATGGAGCCCGATGCCCTCTCCTTTATTACGAAAAGTATGGCGGTCAGCTTGTTAAGATAAGCCATCTTCGCGCTAACCCTGTCCTCGCCCGTCATGGTCGTCCTAAGCGCATCCCTGTAATCGTTGCCCACTATGGTTGTGGATATTTTGTAGGAGTTGGCAGTCGACTGCGCCAGCTTTATGAGTTCTATAGTGTCAATCCTGGCCAGCTCGCGATAGGTATCGCTTCGCGTTCCCGCTGTGCCCACCGCCTTCGCCGTCTGCTTGGCTACGTATGTGCGCATCTCGTCCTTTTCCGAAAAGGGCTTGCTCTGCTGGGTTGTTTTTGTCATGGTAATCCCATCCCAAGTTGGGGCTGACTATCACGTATAGACGCTGCTTTCCCAATATATAAAGGTTTTGACGATGACGAGAGGAGGTATTTAAGCCTATTCCCTCGCTTCCGCTATTCCATAATATTGGCGTTTCACTTGAACGCGAGGACGACTATGTCCTCGAAGAAGTAGTGCTTCTTTGCCGCCACGTCGGCATTGAGCTTCTTTATGTCCCTCTCGTAGCCGTTGAAGCTGCTCTCGAGCAGTATGAATATGTGGTCCTCTGCCGCGTGGTCCCTGCACTCGGCTATGAAGCGGTCGATGAACTTCCTGCCCTGCCTTCCCCCATCGAGGGCCACGTGCTTGAGCTGGTACCAGTGGCTGGGCAGGTAAGGCGGGTTGAATATTATGGTGTTGTACTTTGCCGTGATGTTGGAGAAGACGTCAGACTCTATGAATTCGATGTCAACGCGGTTGGTCTTGGCGTTCTCCCTTGCGCAGTCCAGGGCCTTGGAGTCTATGTCGGAAGCAGTGACCTCGAGCCCCTTCTTGGCGGCGACTATGGCCTGTATGCCCGTGCCGGTGCCGACGTCCAAGACCTTGCCGTAGGCGTACCTCTCCACCACGTCCGCAAGTATGTAGGAGTCCTCCCTGGGTCCGTATCCGCCCTTCGCCTCGAGCCTGAGACCGTCCACTATCATAAGATCGCAGGAATATAAGGAAAGAAAAAAATAAAAACAACTCTAAGCCTGGTCCGCCCTGCGTACCACCGACCTGAAGGCTATCCGGTCCGCGTAGACGTCCGTAACGACAGTGTAGGAGACATTAAGCGCCTCCTCGTCGCCGAACCTCTCCGCCAGCTTCCTGAGACGGACTACCTCACTGGCCATGGCAATGACGTCATCGCGCAGAGCGACGTCGCTCAGCTTGCGCTCTATCTGTGCCTCCTCCTCCAGTTTGGCACCGTATGCAGCCTGGACCTCGCCTATCATGGAATCCATTCCCCTCGAGAGCTCGCGCTCACTTGCACTCTTCTTCATTCCATTTCCCCGGGAGACGCTATGCCGCCGTAGGCACTCACCTAGAAGACGCGCTTGTGCAACAGCACAGGCCTTACCTACTTGTATGGCGCAGGCATGCGCAACTTTCCCGCTATGTTATTGGCGCAAAGAGCTATATACTTTACTACATATTAGTGGGTTTAAGGAAAGGAATAAATACCCTAGTCCTCATAATAAACCTGCTGTGTCACTCCACAGCACCGGAAGACGCGCCTGCGCTTCGGCGCAGGCCATTATGTTATTAATTTTATAGGTGCATGTAATGTATGAGACAAGATATGCTGGTGGCGTGGTCATGGACATAGTGGTGGATCATAGGGGTTTCAAGCTCGTGATATCAAAGGAGGGCAAGGACTACCTAGGTGACATAGAGGATCTCCACATACACGACTCCGGAAAGAGCATAAAGGAGCTGATAAGCAGCGTAGACGAGGCAATAGACCTCGTTCTTGAGGTAATACTGGAAGACCCAAAAAAGATGTCGAAATCGTTTCCGGCATCCGTATATGAAAAATTGGGGCTGAAGGTATATGCCTAGGCTCGTAATAAAAGGGGAAAAACTCCTGCAAATCCTTTACAAGAATTTTGGTGTTGAGGCAATAAGGCAGCACGGAAGCCATGTTGTAGTATTCAGAGCGGAGCTCAACTTGACCAGCGCCATACCGGTTGGGAAGGAGCTGAAGCAGGGAACGCTGAATAGGATACTGAAGGATTTGGATTTGAGCAAAGAGGATATTAGAAAGTACCTGTAGCTTGCGGTATCAGGATTTGAGCGCTTTGCTGAGGATGCCGCGCTCCTCTTCAGTGAATATCTCCTCCTTGACGAAGGTCTTGCTGGCGAGCATGAAGGCGAGTATCTCCTCCCTGGCCTTCTGGTGGGCTATCGTCTTCGCCATTATCTCAGAGGGGTCGCTTATGTTTGCGAGCACGCTTGCGTCCTGCATCCACTCGTCTATGTAGGTGCTGTAGTTTATGAGCAGCTCTATCTGCTCCAGCGCCATGAGGAACTTCTTGCCCCTCTCGACCTGCATCACCACGTTGGCCTCCTTGCTCTCGAGGTTGGATTGTATGAAGCTTCCGTACCTCTCCTTTATCTGAGGCGCCTCCTCAAGCATGCGGGTGATTATGAACATGTCCCTGTCGGCGTCGTTGGGCCTCTCGGGCAGCGTTATGAGGCTGCCGTTGACCTCGATCCTCTTCTCCGATATCTCGTTGTTGAGGGTGTCCATCGCCTCCGTTATCAGCTCAACTTTTGCCTTGTTGAGGATATCGACGCAGGTCATCCAAGCCGGAGTGTCGTCTTTGTGGGATGGCATCGAATCACAGAGAATGAGGGATAAGCATAAGTGTCAACAGCAATATGATTTCCCGGCCGAAGCCAGTACACACATATCGTAAGCAGGCTTAGCTTCCAAGTTCGGAATGGGTTTGGGCGTTTCCCTGCTCCTATTACCGTTGACAATATCTATCTGTTATGAAGGTTTTTATTGCTTTGTCTTGAGGGGGATTAGCGGAGGCTAGCCCAATTTCCTTCCCTTCCTGCACGAGTCGCACATCATGCTCTTCTCGTCTATGTGATCCCTGCAGTACTGCCTGCCGCATATCTTGCATGCGTGCGCGGCAATCTTGTTGCATACGGCGCAAATACCCTTGATGTCGGACATGATATCACGTTATTGAAGCGTATCGGTGTTGAGCGCGGCGCCCAGAAGCTCCTTCGCCTTTATGAGCGAGAGCGGCTTCGAGCCCTTCCTCTTCGAGTAGGTGCACTGGTACCTGATGTAGGCCTCGTTCACCCTCGTTGTCGGGTCTATGAGCTTGCAAGCCTCGATGTAGTCCATTATCCTCTTCGTCGCCTCCTCCACCTCCATCCCCTTGACATTGACGAGGTACGGGGCCAGTATGAGGTTGACCGTCCTGTGGCGCACGTCGGCTATGGGTGTGGCAAGCAGCTTCTCTATCCAGCCGTGCGAGGCTGTGGTAGCCACCCTCTTGACCCGCTCCTTCACGTTGAGCCTCATCTTCTTCGAGTACTCAACGACCTCGGCGGGCAGCTCCTTCCTAGCTATCGGAAGCCCGGCCTTTATCTGCTGCTTTATGGCCTCCCTCATCAGCTTGGCCATGTTGTTCTTGAAGAGGAGCACTACGCCGTGGTTGAGCCTCTGGTTGGAGAGCCCCATGCCCTTTATCTGCGTCGCGTACTTGAGGAACTCCTGGAAGCTTATCGTGAGGCACTCTGCGTTTGCTCCCAGCCCCTTGGTGAGGTGAAGTCCCAACTCCTCTGCCGCGTGGAGCATCTCCTCCTGGTCGGACTTGAGCAGGAACCCGGAGGACCTTTTGGCCTCTGCGAAAGCGTAGCTTGATATCAGGTCAGGCCTGCCCGTGGCGCTGATCAGCATTCTTGAATAAAGGTAGGACATAACGTAGTCGCTCTTGAGCGAGCTTATCCCGGTCTCGGAGGGCTCGAGCCCGTCGTTGAGCGCGGATTCGATGTGCTGCTTGGCCATGTCGAGGTACTTGTACTCGACGCGCGCCCCGGCAGCCTCGACTATGCCCCTTGCCTCTGAGGAGAAGGGATATCTGTAAGCGAAGCCCAGGGAGCCTGCGCTGACTGCCATGATAGATATCTGCCGCACGGTTATTTATTCAGGTACTTGACCCTTCCGCTAAACCGCTTAATCAGCGCGTTTATCAACGCCGCCATGTGGATGTCAAGCTCCGTCACGCCTCCGGCGTCGTGCGTGGTGAGCTGCAGGGTGACGCGCTTCCAGCTTACCGCAATCTCTGGATGGTGGTTTTCCCTCTCGGCAATCTTGGCGAGTTTGTCGACGAAAATGATGGCCGTGGGAAACGTTGCGAAGTCCAGCCGGCCAGTCTGTATCAGCTTCCCTCTCGCCTTCCATCCGCTCGGGAGCGACTTCCTTATCTCTGCCGCCGTGAGCCTCTTCTGGTCGAAGCACCTGTCGTTTTTGTCCATCTGATCACTCCCAGTTTATCGTGAGGTAGTTCTCCGCGACGCTAAGGTTCCTGAACGGCAGTATCCCCTTTATCGCCCCTGTTATCCTGCCCCTTGACATCTCGACGTTCTCCTTTCTGAATATCTCGAGGTGCGGCTTTATCGCCTTCTCGATTGCCTCCCTCTCGCTGCCGTACAGCCCCATGAGGAAGAACCTGTAGCTTCCCGTAATCGGCGCGAGCATCTGATATGAGGTGAGTATGTATGTTGCCCCTTCGGGCTTGGCGTAGTTGCTGCGGGCCATCGACGACCTCTCCTTTGTAGTCCTGTTGAACCTGTAGTTGACGAAGAACGAGAGGACGTACTCGTTGATCGGCTTCTGGGCGGCTATGGTGAACCTCTTTATTATCCCGCTTTTCTTGAGCCTGAATATCCTGTACCTTACGGTCTCGTCGTTCAGCCCCGTCTTCTGCGAGAGCTCCTCGTACGACATGCGCGAGTTCGCGTTTAGCAGCTTGAGCAGCTTCTTGTCGCTCGCCGTGAGCTTTATCCTGGGGTTTATGCTGTCTACAAAGCTGTCTGTGAGCGGCATGTAGCCGAACTGGGCTATGACGAACTCCGATGGCTTTATCACCGCGCCGTAGTCGGACAGCTCCGTTGCCAGGTGGGTCTCCCACTTTATGTAAGATATCGGGTCGCTCGTCCTCGCGTATATTATCAGGTCGTATGCGCCCTCGGCCATGTATGCCGCGTGCACCGCGTCCTCCTTGGCGAAAAGCCTCTCGAGGAACCTCCTCTCGGGCTTCTTGGTGAACTTTACTGTGAGTATGTGCCTCTCCGTGGCGCCCATGCTCTCCTCGTTTATCTCGAGCGTGTACCTTACGTCGAGCCTCGCCTCCAGCGCCTCCAGCGCCTTCTTCGCGGTTATCCTCGAGCACCTCGCGACCCTTGCGAGGTCGGTGATGGTGGCGCGCGAGTTCTTGCTCAGTTCCTTGATTATCTCCTTCTCCCTGAAAGAGTAGTACTCCATGATTATGCTTTTGCGGTGGGGTATAAAGCACTTGCCATTTTACCTAAATTATTCAAATAAAATGGAACAAATCTAAACCCTATATAAACGCCTAGTGAGAATCATTAGCCATATGAGGATAGTGCACAAGGGGGCCATCGCGCTCGCGTTCGTCGCGGTGGAGCTTGCCTTCATGACGGTTCTGATGTCTGTGGGAGGGGGCAGCATAGGCGTGCTGCAGTTCCTCTTCTTCACACTGCTCGTTGCCACGGCGGTCTCGCTGCTGGTGAGCTTTGCGGCGGACAGGTGCGCAGGGCTGGTAAAGATACTGAGGTCAAGGAAGACGCTGGCGATAATGGCGCTCGTTGGGGTGCTCGACATCGGCATGGCGCAGCTCCTCCTCACGATAGGCAGCCTGGGCGCGAACCCTAGCGTCGCAGGAATAGTGTACAGGAGCTGGGTTATCATCATGGCGCTGCTCTCGCCGCTGGTCCTGAGCAGCAAGATCACGCTGAAGCAGATGCTCGCCTTCGGTCTGGGCTTCATCGGGGTGTACATAGTTGCCACCAACGGCAGCCTCGTTGGTGTGAGCGCGTCAGAGCTGCCGTACATAGCTGCGATACTCGGGGCGGCGGTGTGCGTGGCGTTGGCGAACGTGGCGATAAAGAGGTATAATGCAGACACAGTAGGCTCGGTTGTGGTGTTCAACGCCGCGTCGCTGGTTTTCTCGGCCCTGCTGCTGGTCGCCTACCATCAGACGCCAGTCTTCAACATGCCGATCGCAACGCTGGCGGCGGCGCTGTTCCTCGGCGGAATAACCTATGGGGTGGGCAACATACTCTACATGTACTCGCTGAAGAAGCTGAACCAGATGCTGGTGGGCAGCGCCACGCTGGCGGTCCCGTTCCTTACCGTGGTGCTCTCGTTCCTCCTTCTCGGAACCCAGATAAAGATCTACTACATCGTCGCTGCTGCGTTCGTGGGAGCGGCGATATTCATACAGTACAGGGCGTCGTCGCTGGCGCCCGAGCGTGTGCGGTCCAGGAACCTTGTGGAGCAGATGCAGATATTCGACATAACTGGCGCGTTCACGGATACCCGCTCCCCTACCATAGAGGGGATGGTGAACGGTGGTAACAGGGCGCTCGCGGTCAAGCTGGACGAAGGCGAGTACAAGAGCGATGACCATAACGAGATATTCGAGAGGAACGGATGCGTGGCGTTCACGGACAGGGAGCCGCACAAGAGCGTAAGGCCGGACGAGCTCCAGTTCATACGCGACATGCTTGGCGTCGAGAGCGACCAGACAGTGCTGATAGGGCTGGGCAACCCAGATAGGATAGAGATGGCCTTCGACGAGTTCCACACCGTGAAGCGCGGTGACGGCGAGGAGCCCAAGGTCCTCTCCTGACTATTTCTTTTTAAGGCGCATTATGAAGTTGCTGATTACCTCATAGTGCGTAGTGTAATCAGAATTTACTCCGAGGGCTGCCGGCCTTCCATCCCTGATTGCCATCGTCCTTGCTGCACTGACGCCTATCTCAGGATGGAACTGCACGCACCTGAATCCGCGCACGGAGTATGCCTGTATGGAGTGCCCATTTGATGCGAGCTTGGTTGCACCTTTGGGAAGCCTGGTTACCACATCGTTGTGGCTCTGGTATACTTGGAACTTGGATGGCATGCCTTCAAATAACCAATCTTCACGGCCTGCAGGGGTCAGTGTTACGCGGCCGAAGCCTTCTTCCCCTGACGCGGCTCGCGCCACTTTGCCTCCGAGTGATTGGGCCACCATCTGAAATCCAAAACATACGCCAAGCACCGGAATGCCTGCGGAATCGAGCTTGCGAACCAGTTCGCCCAGGTATAGTATCCACTTTTTGCGCTCGTATGCAGGTGCCCTTGAGCCCGTTATTAGAACCGCATCGGTTGCACGGATATCGGCAGCCGTAACCTTGGCGCCCCTGAATATGTTTTTTACCGTTACTGCGCTTATGCCTGCTGCCGCCAACCGCCCCCTCAGAAGCAGCGCGCCGTTGGTCTTGGGGCTGCGGTCGTAGTCGCAGTTGAGGATTAAAACTCTGGTTATATTACCACCCGCTACTGAGTACCCTTGCACAGGTATTAGTTACTGTCTCCTGTTTTAAATCGTTGCCTACGGCACGAAGTAGCCTCTGGGCACCGTTGCCTTCTCTCAGTATCCGATTTATTCCGTTCTCCAGCCTGACGGCTTCCGTTGAGTATCCGGATCTATTCAGGCCCTCGATGGAGAGAGAAAGCACCGTGTTTACCAGTTGCCTCATTCCAGTGCCGGCAACGAAAGCGCTGAGTCCGCGTCTTGCGGCCTCAAGGTGCTGGCCAAAGCTCCCATCAAGGCATGAGGGAAGATTTATCTGGCTGTCAGATGATGCCGCAAGGCACGCTATCCCGTATACGAACCGGTTGATTGTCTGCATCTCGGCTATTGAGAAGGGGATGTCTGGTGACCGGAACTCTATAGAAAGGGCGCACCTGTCATTCCTATGGTCCGGTCTTGGCCTGACCTGCCAGAATACCTGGTGTGGCTCAAGCGCCTGCTGTTCGCAGAACCTGACGCCTGTAGAGTTGCGCATATTCTGAAACTCCGGCCTGGAGTCCATGTCGGGCAGCGCCTCCCTGAATCTTTGGGATGCGGTGGCCATGGCACGATTGTAATCGGCTATGCTGCCCAATGCCGGCGAGTCCAGCCACATCTCCGCCGGGAACCTTGCGCACCCCTTTGCGTACTGCCCCATCCTTATGCTGTCGACCCCGGCATTCACGATCCTGTTGCCGTCGAGGGTAAGCGGGGAGCTTGCGCTCAGCGCCAATGCTATCGGCGATATCAGACGCAACGCGTTGTACACCCTGAATCCCGCGGCCTCATCCGCCACACCCAGCACTATCTGCTGGCTCTTTACGGTGGTCATTGCCCTGCCGAAGCCCTCCGACGCCGCGGTGGTCAGGTACAGTCTCGGCACAACGCCCTCCGTGCTGTTGAGCACCGCCCCTCCGCCGTAGACAAGTCCCTCATCTGCTGCCTTCCCGGACCCGCCGGCAAGCAGTATCGCCGCGCGAATCTGCTGCTCTGATGCGGAGTTGAGCTCGGTCACGTTCCCCTTGAGCGAGACATTGAGTTCGACCATGTGCCTCCCATTGACCTCGTGCACAAGGCTTAGACGCGAGCCTTCCATCCGATTGCGCCTGATTAGCTCCGATGCGGGCAGCCGTATGAGCCCCAGCTCATACTCATTGCTTATTTGCGGTATATTCCGATTTTGTCTTGTTGCCACTAACTCACCAAGCGTAAGGGTTGAAGGAATAGGCGCGCAGAGCCTGCGCTAAGGTATGATTCTGTCAAAAACTGAGAATCAGGGGAATCGATTAGGCTTCCGTAGAGTAGAGATGCTTCCGCGCCACGAACGATATCATAGTCACATTGCTCACCCCTACTAACTCAGATAGCTTAGCGCCGGACATAATATATAAGCTTTTTGTGCAGCCTGCGCTGAGCCAATGAAAACAAAAAGGAAAAGAAAGAATGCCCGCGTTGCACGCGGGCCCTTGCCTACTGCTCAGCAGTTGGTGAAGTACGACGGGTACTGGGTGCACAGGTATGTGTTGCTTCCCAGCCACGCTATCGGGTTGCCGAAGGCAGCCTGCTGCTCGGTGTAGTTCAGCACCTGCGAGTAGCCGCTCGACCTGAACGCGCTTATCACGCATGCAGGGGAGCTTGCGGGGTCGACAGGATAGGTGCACCCCACTGTAGAGGTGGATGCCCCCAATGCGCCCCATCCGGGCATGCCGCCGGTCATATTGCCGAGCGGGTAGCCATGGTGGACCAGCACGCCTATGAACGCAGCCGCGATTCCGCCTATCACCACGAAGATTATCGCTCCGAGGGTGAAGACGGAGAGCGCGTACGTCCCTACCGCCTGCTTGTAGTTGATGCCCTGCTGCTTGGCGAGGCTTATTATCAGTACCACAAGGCTCCATACTCCCGCGACTATCTGGACCGCGACGCCCACCGTGGGTATCCCGAGAAGCCAGAAGAGCAGAAGCGAGGGCATTATTCCGTGCACAAAGGCGTTGAACGTCCTTGAGAAGTCCTTCTTGACAAGGTCGAACAGCAGCTTCGCGAACAGCTGGTATATCGCAGCCGATATCAGCAGCGAGATCGGCACTATTATGAACAGCATAAGCGCCGGCAGGCCTATCGCACCAGCGACGCCAAGACCCGCGTTGCCCCCTACGAGCATCGAGGCGGATCCGCCGACTGTCCTAAACGTCCCAATTGAGAAGTACAGCAGAAGGTTTATCACCAGCGCGACCACGAAAACCGGTATCGCAACGCCGTAATAGAACCTAAGAGTCTCCTCGACCGTCATCGGTCTCGTGTTTTTGCTCGGGTGTCTTATAGACTCGAGAGCCATCCAAACGGATTTCTTTATATCCATTGTCTCATCTTCTTGGGCTTGCGCCCGTTATCAATGGTGTAACAGGCTTTAAATTCCTTTCCACCGTCCCTGCAATGGTCGGACTCGGCGGAGATTCCGAGCAGTATTTTAATGTTCCGCCATAAATGTATTGCAAGGGGCTGTACGCTAACCTGGCAGACTTCCGCGTTCGGGTCGCGGCTATCCGAGTTCAAATCTCGGCAGCCCCATCTTGGCTTGTTTGTTGCGCAGCGGCAGCTTTGAGTCAAGCTCCTTTCCGTTGGGGTGTGGGATTAAATACCTGATTTTTCAGATATAACCGATTTGATGAGGGGCAGCGCCGCGTTCCTTTGCCTGATTGTAGCCGTACAGCTGGTAGGGATGGTCATGGCCCTTCCGGGAAGCCTCTACAACGCGGGCAGCGCGGCCAACCACACCTCGAGCGTTGTGGCGATAACCTTCACCGGAAGCGGAGTGTGCGACGCAAACCTCAGCGCTGGCAAACCGGTTGCGGACGCGGAGCCCGACAACGACTCTGACAGCCAGTACTGCGAGCTTGGAGTTGGGGGCAACACCACGGGAGCCTACCCGCTTTGGGTCCTGGTGCCCACATTCGCAGGCACCTCCATACTTGGGATAAGTTCATTGGGCGCATCGGCGCAGGGCTATCCCGTATACTCGGGCAACATAGTTGCCACGGAGTGCGGCCCGGGAGGGACCGTGACCGCCTGCCAGGACCATCCAGAATACGCTTACTCACCCATATTCACGGCGCTGGAGCAGCGGCTGGGGGTGTACAACGGCATATTCGACATACCTGAGGGGGTTACCCCGGTCCCTGCCCACACACACGCCAACGAGGACAATTACCTCGGGAGCAGCGGGAGGTGGTACATCATACCGGTATTCGTCATGGATCCTAACATAATGCCCAACTACACCACGGGGATATGCTCGGACGTTACCGCCTCCAACCTCACTCGTCCCATGGGGAACTGCCTCACCTCATTCAATGCGATAGGTAGGGCGATCAACACCAGTAGCAGCGCCGTATCTGCGGCGAACACGCACAACCCGATATGGGCCATGCTTGGCAACAGTACCCTACAGGTGGTGGTTCCCGGAATCACGCCGAACATAACCATTACTGACCAGAACGGCAAGCCGATATCCTTCGCCCCCAGCCCGCTCAACTATTACGTGGGCACTCCAATAAACATAAGCGCGATAGCGGTGCCGTCCGAGAGCGGAAAGCAGCAGAGCACCGGGCAGGGAACCACCCAAATAGCGATAGTGCTGATGATGGCGATACTGATTGCCGGAGGGATACTCGCGCTGGAGCGGAGAAGGCTCAGATTGGCGGCCGCCTAGCCTTGCCTATCAGGCCGTAAAGCATCTCCTGATTGTCTTCCTCAGCGGCCCTGACGCTCCACTTTGCCCAGCACTTGGTGCACACGTAGTATATTGTGAACCACTTCCTGTCGGATGAGGCGCTCACTGGCTTCATCAGACCGCCGCACTTGGCCTTCCTGTCGCCTGGATTGACGTCCACGTGCATCGAGTACAGACAGCTGGGGCAGTGGTCGGTGTAACCACTTCCGGATACCTTTGCCCCGCAGTGGGCGCAGGTGAAATCCTCGACATTTTTGGCGAACCTCTTGGACTCCATGGCATCATTCCCCCTCTCGGCAATATGATATGTTTTACCGAGAGCAGGTTTTATATTCCTTTGTAGCCCAATATATTATGCTTATACTGTGGGTGCTAAGATGTTCGAGTTAAAGATAGACGATGCAAGGTACTGGAAGACGTGTGTTGACTCAATAGTCAGCCTTATAGACGAGGGCTCTTTCAGCATAACGAAGGAGGGAATATCGCTCAAGGCGATGGACCCCTCTGGCATAAGCATGGTCTCGTTCTCTATGCCCAACAAGGCCTTCTCGAAGTACGACATTGACAAGCCCGCCACTGTGGGTCTTAATCTGGACAACCTGAGCAAGATACTCGCCAGCTCCAGGAACAACGAGCAGCTCGTGATGAAGGAGAGCGGCAACAAGTTTTCGATAGAGTTCATAGGGCCGAACAGCAGGAGGAGGTACAAGCTGCCGATAATAGACGTGAAGAAGGATGCCGACAAGGAGCCCAAGGTCGAGTTCGACGCCCTCGTGGAGGTCAAGTCGGATTCGCTCAAGGAGATACTGAAGGACGCTACGCTGCTGTCCACATACGTAGGCTTCAAGACAGAGAAGGACTCGTTCATGGTGGTCGCCAAGGGAGACGCGGGAGAGCTGGAGGAGGAGCACATGAACAACGCGGACGTGATAAAGAAGATAGAGGTGTCAAAGGGATCCTCGGCCACGTTCAACCTAGACTACCTGGACAGGATGATCAGCGCGTCGCCTGCCAACTCATCGATCAACCTCTCAATAAAGACGGAGGAGCCTATAAGGATAGAGTACAAGATAGGCGAGGCTGTCGTCATCTACTACCTGGCCCCGTACATGGAGAGCTGATGGAAAAGAAGAGGATAAATAGCTTCACTTCCATCCTATTCTGATTAGATGACTGTGCTCGTGTTCATCGCGCCAAGGGAGTTCAGGGACGAGTCGCTCAACGCCGTAAAGCTTTTCCTAAGCAAGTGGGGCATCAGCTACAAGATAGCCAGCTACACCAGCCACGATTGCGTGGGAACCCATGGTGCAGTAGTGAAGCCTGACGTGCACGGAACCAAGGTCTCTGCACAGGACTACAGCGGGATAGTAATAGTGGACGGCGAGGGAATAACGGACTTCAAGATATTCGAGTACAGGCCGATGCTCGACCTGATTCTCCACTTCGACAACGCCAAGAAGCCGATAATGGCGATAGGTAACGCGATAAGGGTGCCCGCTAGGGCCAACGTGATAACGGGGAAGAAGGTGTCGGTCACGCACGACGCGGAGACCAACAGGCAGCTGATGCTCTTTCACGGGATTCCATCAAGGGAGCCGTTCGAGGTAGCGGAGAACCTGGTGACTATAGGGCTCCCGGAGAACATCTCTGTGGCGCTCCCAAAGGTGCTGGAGATGGTCAGCCTGAGCTGAGCCGGCAGGAAGGTGCTGTTTATGGAAGAAGAGAAGGGCCCCCTCACAAGGAGGATAGTCAACGAGAGGATAGCATCGCTTTTCAAGATGGCTGTGGAGAGCTACCCAAAGAGGCCGGAGCTTGCCAACGAGTACTCGAGGTTGATAAGGGAGCTGGCGATGCACCAAAGGATAAAGCTGGTGAAGGAGGTGTCGTCGCACATATGCAGGGGATGCGGCTCGTTCATGATTCCTGGAGGCAGCGCCTCGGTCAGGATAATCGCAAAGCAGCGCGTGAGGATACTCAAGTGCGTGGGATGCGGCAGGCAGAAGAGGGTGCACTACTGAATCTTCAGCAGGGAGACCAGCTCCTCTGCCTCCTCGTCTTTCAGCTGCTTGAACTTGACGAACCCTTCATGCGGCTTTGTGTAGAACGGAATCACGTGTATGTGAGTATGGAATATGTCCTGGCCGGCAGCCTTGCCTATGTTGGTGGTTATCCTTACGCCCTCAGCCTCCAGCACCGCCTTCTGCCTGTTCCCTATCTCCCTGGCTATTGTGAACGCGCTCTTGACGAGATCGTCAGGCGCTGAGAGTATGTCGGGTATGTGCTCCCTCGTTATAACCAGTACGTGCCCTTTTGAGGATGGAAACTTGTCAGGGACTACGAAGACGGACTCGTCCTTATAGATGAAGTTGCCGCTCTCCGAGGCGCCTATCTTGCAGAATATGCAGTCCATGAGCTCACTTTCTAGTACTATCGTTTAAGTTGGAAAAATAGATAAGCACGCGCTACGTTAACGCGGCATGATTGTGGAGATCGGCTTCCTCAGAATGCGTGCCTTGACTATCTCTGCAACGACACGGGGGTCAAAAATCGCAGCCGGAGGGGCAGACATATGGACCAGCTTGAGCAGTGCCTTTGTGACCTTTATGCTTCCGGGGCTTGCGAGTATCATGGCGTCGATGTACTTATGCATTACCTTCGTGGCATATGGGATTCTGTCGCCTGAATGTGCCCACCTCAGGTCCTCGCCGGTGGCCAGAAGCCAAGACAAGCTTGATGCTTTGGCTATACTTATCTGGCATTCCTTGGCGAGTCCGAGATAGGTTCCAGCCTGCTTGTAGCTGGAGATGGTCCTGTCTACAGCTGAAGCCTGCAGGGCTGCAATGGTCATTCCCTGTCCGTAGAATGGATTTGTCCTGGAATACGCATCTCCTGTAACGATGAAGTTGCCGGGCCAGCGTTCCATCTTATCGTAGTGGTACATTTTGCTGCCGTGCACCCTGAAGCCGTGCATTTCCGAGATAGGGACCGCATCCTCCAATGCTTCCCTTATCACGGGGTGGGCCAATGTGGAGGCGAACTGCTTGAACCCGTTTAGGTCGGTGGGAGGATGGTTGCCCATCATCCCGCCCATGCTTACAAGGTAATTGTTCTCATCGGGGGCGCCCTCTATCTTCATCAGATACCCCATCTTCGGCATGTCAGGGGCCCTGGTGTTTAGGATGACCATCTTCCAGTCCTTGTTGCTGAGCTTGTCAATCCTGAACTTCATGGAGGCGCAGCCTATGTCTGTTACGATCTGGTCCGCTTTCGGCGTGCCGAAGCCCGCCTCTTCCAGCCATTTTGAGGCCTGCGAGTTGCTCCCGCTTGCATCCACCACCAGATTGGCTTTGGAGGTTTGCAGATGCCTGCCGCCGGAAGTTACGGACACCCCAGTTACCGCTCCGCGTTCCATCTCAAGCCCGGATACGTAGGCGTTGGTCACGATCCTTATCTTGGGGTTCTCAGTGACCTCCTTCCTGAGTGCCCACTCAATCAGCCCCTTGGTTGCCACCAGCGTCTTTATCCCGGATTCCTTTGTGGGTATCCAGCCCTTGGGCAAGAGCAGACGTATGTCCCTTGTGAAGTCTACCTCGTTGGCGCCCTTTGCCAGCATCGTTGCCCTGAAATTGGGGAATACCTCAGTCACCAGTTTGTAGCCTTCCTCTAGCAGTATGTGGGCATGGTTGTTCTGTGGGGCACCTTTCCCAGTATCGTATATCGTTACACAGCCATAGTGCTTGGCTAACAGCTGGGCAGTAATTAACCCTCCGGTGCCTCCGCCGATTATGGCCGCCTCGTCAAATGCCGTCCTCTGGGCTTGCATAAAGTAGCTTCCTGCGCCGTTAATATATATAGGTTTGGTGGTAGCTTTTTAAGCCGCCAAAGCGGGGAAAAATAGCGGAATAAAGAGATGGGCCTGGTGAGATTTGAACTCACGACATCTGGCTTATAAGACCAGCGCTCTAACCATGCTGAGCTACAAGCCCCTGAGTACTATTTGCTGAAAAGGTATTAAGCCACTACGATTAAGACATCGTATAGTTGTTCTTCACCCACGACGGCTTTGTCTGTGCTGGCGTGGGTATGGTGCCGGTGTAGTTGTTTACCTCGTATATGACTATCGGACTTGTGCTATTGAGCATGTTCATCCCGCTCACTGTAGATGGGTAGACGAGCTTGAAGCCAGGCAGGTTGTAGAGGAAGAATCCCCTGTAGAAGTTTGAGGTGTAGAAGCCCGATGGTGCGTCGGTTATCGTGTCGTTCGGCCCGTTGGGCAGATATATGACGAGGAACTGTACGACTTGCACTCCGCTCACGCTGAAGCTGCCGAACACCTGACTCGTCTGTATGACCATATTGGTCGGGTTGCCTGCAGTGTCGTAGATCCTGAGCACGCCGTTCTTGTCCGGTTGTGTGCTGACGCATACGGTCTGGTTTGAGAGCGAGTTGCCCGTAACCAGGAAGGAACGCGCGTAGACATTGGTGCTGGTGGATATCGGGCAGTAGGTGTTGATGTTCTGCTGCGTGCCAGACTGAGGCACAAGGGCGGAGTAAGGCACCAGTGCGAACTGTGGGTCGTGGTTAATCTCGCAGTTGGAGTTACCGAGCATGTATGGCACTGGCGGCGTCTGAAGCGCTCCCTGGCCTATCGCGAACTGCCTTGAGGTTGCGTTGACGTTTATGCACGCAAGGAAGTCAAGCGCCTGCCACTTGGATATCAGGTCCTGGTCGAACAGAACGTACTTGGTCTGGTTGGTGTTCATGAAGTTTGCCAGTGTGTGTGGCGAGTAGTTGTACTCGGACCCTAGTACATAGCTGGCCGCTGTCGCGTAGTCCTCCTGAGCAACGGCGTTGTCTCCCCTCAGCACGGCGTTGCTGTTGCCGAACCAGTTGATCCAGTCCCCGTAGTCCCACCATGCGAGTATCCTTGGGGCGTATGGCCCGACGTTTGTCCTCATCCATGCCAGTGCTGGTATCCAGTACGCCTGCACCTGATTGCAGAACAGGTTGGCGCCCATCGAATTGCCGGTGTTCTGGAATGAGTTGCACGCCGCAGATGGATTGCTGGAGACCCCTGATACCGCGCTGAAGAGCTGCACAATCGATGCGCTCTCGGAGAGGAAGAAGGTTCCTGATATGAAAACGAATATGAAAAGCGCTGCGGTGAGTATTATGAGATTCCTGTCCACAACGTCAAACTTGCCAGCCACATACGCAGCGTCCCTGTTGCCCAATGGCTGCTTGCCCTTTATCAGGTGCTTGTAGACCACGAAGTATATTAGGGAAAGTATAAGTGCCGGGACTCCGAACAGGAGGAACAGGCTTATTATCATCATGCCGCCCATCAGCTGCCTATGCTTCGCGTAGACCTCTGTGGGGAAGTGCTCGGTGGTGGCGCCCGTTGAGTTGACCGCAAGCTTCTTGCCCCCGTAGAAGAAGTATGCGAGCTCGCCTATTGTGATGCAGAAGAGCATGATATATGCCACGCCAAGGTGCGGCAGATACTTGACCTCCGAGAATCCGGCGAACATGAGCGGGATTGCTATGCCAAGGTACAGCACAGCAGTCCTGCTGTTCCTTGAGATGACGCTTATGACCAGCAATGCTATGCTCATCGCGGATATTATCCATACAAAGAGCGGAAGACCGAAAAGATTGGCGCCTATTGCGCCGAAGCCCGCTGCGCCGAAGTTGTAGTTAAGGCCGGTTGGTATGTACTCCTGCACGGTCATAAACAGCGCCTTGGAGGGCGTCGTGAACTTTGCGCTCAACGCCAGATAGCCTTGCACGGGCTTGCCAAGCGGCGTCAGCAGTGCCAGCAGGCCCACTATCACGAATATTATGAACACAACCGCAAGCCTTGAATACACAGTAGGAGTCTTTTCTATCATAGGCGCAATCTTCTTTGTGAGAAGCTCAATCACTGCCACCATTATGAGCGAAAGTATCGGAAAGGCTATCGTGGTAGGCACTCCGAGTATTGTAGGTATGCCCCCTCCGTAAACGGCGTTGTATGGCTCGTATATCGCAAGGAATATCGCCATGACGATGAGCACTATCGCGTTCATCTTGTAGAATTCAAGGTTTACCTTGCCCGACCTTATGACGTCGATTACGCCCTGCAGTAGTATGTAAATAGCAAGCACTCCGGCATCAACGGTGTAGTAGTGCGCGCCGAGGAATGTGGACACGAACGCAAGTCCGGCCAGTATCGCGAGGCTCTTGCTCTTAGGGTTCCTTATCGCAAGCATGTATGCGGCAAAGAAGAAGAACAGGGAGAATATTCCCCATGGCTCAAGAAGCTGTTCGCCGGCTATGAATGTCGTTAGGAGAACTGGCATCATCGCGGTGAAAGATGCGCCTATGAGCGCTATCTTCGCATCGTACTCGTGGTAAAGAAGCATGAATATTACGAAGACGAGCAGGGCTGCGGTGATTGGCGGATAGACGGAACTTACGTAGCTCATCAGCGATGTGCTGAATGTTGTGTAGTGCGGACCCATAGCGTTGGTGAGATCGTACCAGTATGCCTCGAGGTACGGCATGAGCGGCTGTATCCTCATGACCGTTCCGGCGGACACAGAAGGCCATGCTGACGTGGACAGATAGAACTGGCTGCCGAACGTGAGTATCGATTGTGTGGCAAGCATGTCGAAATACGGGTCGAACTCGAAGAATGTCGGCGCTACGCTTATGTTGACTATCCTTGTGGTGAACGTTATGAGCATTATAGCGAGCAGTATCGCCCATACCCACCATGCGGTCTGCTTCCTCGTGGTGTGGTGCTCGTGATGAACCTCAGGCTGTGGCACGGTCTCGTGCTTCTTCTCCGTTATGAATGATGTCAAAGACGATGCGAACGAGCCGACCCCTCCAGTGAGTGCAACTGCTATTATGCCGGCTACGGTCAGCACTAGTGCGTTTGCCTCGAAAAGGCCCAGGGAGAATGAGAACCAGTGTATGTAGTTCATCAGGTACGATTCCGCCCACGTCATTGCAGCGGGGAAAATCATGCCGAATATGAAACCGATTACGAGTATCTCGAAAAGGTGCAGCTCGGTCTTCCTTAGGAGTGAGTATGCAAGCAGCGTTCCCGGCACGAACATCGAGACGAACGCTATTACTATGCTCGCTATTATACCGAACATTTTACCCCATTTTTAATTGCCTGACTGTGTGCGCCTGGCGCCTTGCCGACATCAGCCCGCTATTATCGACTTAGGCAGCTCCAGCTTCTTCATCTCCCTGTCCGGGAAGACCGTTCCCGGAGGGACTATCCTTACCTTGGCGCCGATTGCCCCGTACTTCGGGTATGCCGTCGCCGCGGCCTCCTTGACCAGGTTAGTTACGTCCCCGGCCTTCGGTATGTAGCCGATGCTCTTCCTTATGCACTTCGCCCTGGCTCCCTTGGCCGCGAGCTTTCCGCTAACTATTATTTCAGCTCCGAGGGCGCCGTTCTCCATTATCTCCCTCAGGCTTCCCTGTATGATCTTCCTTGCGTTGATGCCCCTCTCTAGCTTCTCTACTATGCTTCTCGCGACGAGAAGCGGCTCGAGCATGCGGTTGTCGACCTCCATTACGTTTATCTGTGGGTTCTCGACGTTGAATCTCTTCTTTATCGTATCGGTTATCGTGTCAATCGTCTTGCCCGCCCTTCCGATGACCCTTCCCGGATTGAGCACGTAGACGGTTATCCTCGTGAGCACCGGTGTCTTCTGTATCTCCACCCTCGAGAAGCCCGCCCTTGTGAGCTCCTTCGCCAGGTACTTGGAGATGTTCAGCTTGATTATAGCGTCATCAATGAATTTCCTTTCTATCGTCATTTTTACACCTTGTTGTCTGCAGTTACCATCGGGGCGTCAGCAGGTACGGGCTGTGATGCGGGCTTCGGATCCGTCTTTGTGGGGGCCTTCGTGTTGGACTTTTCATGCTCGTGTTCGTGCTTGTGCCTCTCAGTCTTGCCCTCGACATCCTTGTCGCTCTTCCTCTGCTTCTTCGCCGCCTCCTGCCTCTTGTCCAGCGCCCTCTCGACACGCTTGTTTATGTCGAACTTGGAGAACGTCTTGATAAGCGTCTTGGTCTTCGGGCTCAGGGTCTTCTTCCCGTCAGTGCTGAGTCCTATCTCCACCCTTGCGAACTCGAGGTCGCTCTTTCTCATCGTGGAGTAGCCGTAACCTCCCGTAGAAACTGATCTTACCCCCTTTGGCGGGGCCCTGCCTGCGATGAGAGTCTTGTTTGCCGCAATGTGAACCACGAACATCATGTCCTGAGCGAACCCCTTGTTCTCCGCGTTTGCTGCTGCGTTAATCAGAACCTTCTTGACTATGGCTGCGCACTTCTTAGGGAATCTTCCCTTTCTACCCTGAAGCTCGCCCCTGTCTGCCATGTAGGTGTTGTGCCTCCTGTAGAGGACAGCCTTGCCGTCGTAGATTACGCCGTCGAGTATGTTGAGCGCGGCGTTCAGGCTCCTGAACCTGACGGCATCGCAGACCGCACATAGGTCCTTGTAGCTTGCGTTTATGTCCTTGGCTGCCGCGAAGACGATGTCAGTTCTGTCAAGGTTGTATGAGTACTTCAATTACTTCACCGCAAGGAACTTGCTTCCACGTGTGGCCCTGATACCAGGCGCCGAGTGGAGCACTCTCTTAGTTGAAAACGCGAACTCGCCCAGCCTGTGGCCGAGCATGTTTGCCATTATTTGAACTGGCTGGAACTCCTTGCCGTTGTGGACCTCGAACTTCACTCCGATCCATGAGGGTATGATTACCGCCTCCCTTATGTGGGTCCTGACCGCCTTTGCCTTTCCGCTCTTCTTGTACTCCTCGACCTTCGTGAGCAGGTTCCTGTAATCGAGCCCGTTCCTCTTTATGGTCCTCCTCTCCCTTGCCTTGACGAGAGTCGTGTACTGCTTCATCTCGAGCTTCTCAGCGTCGGCCGGGTACATTCCCCTAAATGCTATTTTTTCTGGCATGTAATCATCTATCTCTTCTTCCTGCCTACCCTGCTGGCGGCGATGTGTCCGACCTTCCTTCCAGGCGGTGCGTTCCTCGAGGTCATGCTGCTCTTACCCTTGTGGTGCTGCTTCCCTCCGAATGGGTGGTCGACCGGGTTGCTC